>NZ_JAXIOM010000007.1:0-98960 GCF_049311025.1 Arthrobacter sp. 3Tela_A | reverse complement strand
GCCCGGCCAACCGCCCAAACAAACCCTGCCCCGCCTGCCCCGCCTGCTCCGCTGGAACTGCAACCGTAGGACGGCACCCTGGCTCCGGCGTCGGGCCCGCCCGTTTCCGGGGAAACAGCTCGCCCGCCGGGACCCTGTGGAGGAGCGGGGAACGCCCGTCACGAATCGGCCCCAGCGCAGGACCGTGGAAGAATTGGCCCATGGCCGATTCTTCTTCCGCACCCCGCGTTTCCCTTGCCTCCGTGACCCCTGCAATCGCGCTCGGGCCGCTGGACGGCCGGTACCGCTCCGCGACCGCACCGCTGGTCGACTACCTCTCCGAAGCCGCCCTAAACCGCGACCGCACGCACGTTGAGATCGAGTGGCTGATCCACCTCACCTCCAACTCGGTCCTGCCGGGAACCTCGCCGCTGTCCGCCGAGCAGCAGGCACAGCTGCGGGAGATCGTTTCCGGATTCGACGGCAACTCCGTCAACGAACTGGCTGAAATCGAGCAGGTCACCGTTCATGACGTGAAGGCCGTGGAGTACTACATCGGCCGCCGGCTGGCCGCGATCGGCATTGAGAACCTCACCGCCCTGGTGCACTTCGGCTGCACCTCCGAAGACATCAACAACCTCTCCTACGCCCTGGGCGTGAAGGGTGCAGTGGAGAACGTCTGGCTCCCTGCCGCCCGGAAGATGGTGGCCCAGATCGCCGCCATGGCCGAGGAAACCCGTGCCGTGCCCATGCTCTCCCGCACGCACGGCCAGCCCGCCACTCCCACCACACTGGGCAAGGAACTGGCGGTTACGGTGCACCGCCTGACCCGCCAGCTGGACCGCGTTGCCGGCACTGAATTCCTTGGCAAAATCAACGGCGCCACCGGTACTTATGCCGCGCACTATGCCTCCGTCCCGGGTGCTGACTGGCAGCAGGTGGCCAAGTCCTTCGTCGAGGGCCTGGGCCTGACGTGGAACCCGCTCACCACCCAGATCGAGTCGCATGACTGGCAGGCCGAGCTCTACGCGGACATGGCCCGCTTCAACCGGATCCTGCACAACTTCTGCACGGATGTGTGGAGCTACATCTCCATTGGCTACTTCGCCCAGATCCCCGTTGCCGGTGCCACCGGTTCCTCCACCATGCCGCACAAGGTGAACCCGATCCGCTTCGAGAACGCCGAGGCGAACCTGGAAATCTCCAACGGCCTGCTGGACACCCTCGCTTCCACTCTGGTCACCTCCCGCTGGCAGCGCGACCTCACGGACTCCTCCTCGCAGCGGAACATCGGCGTCGCCTTCGGCCATTCGCTGCTGGCGATCTCCAATGTGGCCAAGGGCCTGGAGCGACTGAATGTCGCCGAAGACGTACTGGCTGCGGACCTGGACACCAACTGGGAAGTCCTTGGCGAAGCCATCCAGATGGTGATGCGCGCCGAGGCCATCGCCGGTGCACCGGGCATGGAAAACCCGTACGAGCGGCTCAAGGAACTCACCCGCGGACACCGGGTGGACGCCGAGCGCATGAAGGAATTCGTCTCCGGGCTGGGCCTGCCGGCCGAGGCCGAGGCACGCCTGCTCGCCCTCACCCCGGCCAAGTACATCGGCATTGCCGAAAACCTGGTGGACCACCTGCAGAAGTAGGACTGACCCAAACAACCACCGGCGGGGGGGGGGCGGGGGCGGCCCCCCCCACCCCCCCCCCCCCCGTCGTTCGTTATGTCCTGCTCCGTTTGGGCTCGTGCTCCGGTTCGCCGGGGAGCGTTTGCCACAAACCGGAGCGGAACCGGCCCGGGAACATTAGGGTGGGCCAATGAACGGATACCCCCAGCTGCTCCAGCCGGTTCTGGACACTGCCGATGTGCGGGGATTGGCGGAGTTCTACCGCCGGTTCCTTGGGCTCCGGTACCGGCCGGGAGACGAGCTCGCCCAGGACAGCACGGCTGATACTGCTGACTGGCTTGTCCTCACGGATGATCAGGGCAGCCGCAAACTGGCCTTCCAGCAGGCAGAGCATCACCAGCCAACAACCTGGCCCAGTCCGGAGGTGCCGATGCAAATGCACCTGGACATCACCGTTGGGGACCGGCAGGCCCTGGCAGACCAGCACGCCAGGGTTCTGGCGCTGGGGGCAAAACTGCTCATGGACCGCACAGAGGATTCCGAAGAGCCCTTGTACGTCTACGCCGATCCGGCCGGGCATCCGTTCTGCATCTTTGTTGGCTGATGCAGCAGCGGGTGAACGCTAGTCCGCCGCGGCCAGCTGTCCGCAGGCGCCGTCGATTTCCTTGCCGCGGGTATCGCGGACCGTGGTCGGGACACCGGCGTCGATCAGGGTGTCGATGAACTCCTGGATCACGTCCGGTTCCGGCGACGTCCAGATGGAGCCCGGGGTGGGGTTCAGCGGAATCGGGTTCACGTGGACCCAGCCGCGGCCACGGGAGTTCAGCTTCTTGGCCAGCAGGGCTGCACGCCACGGATGGTCGTTCATGTCCTTGATCAGCGCGTACTCGATGGAGACGCGGCGGCCGGTGGTGCGGTAGTAGTTGTACGCGGCGTCGAGTGCCTCGTCCACCTTCCAGCGGCTGTTGACCGGGATCAGGTCGTCACGCAGTTCGTCATCCGGTGCGTGCAGGCTCAGCGCGAAGGTGACCGGAATGTTCTCTTCGGCCAGCTTCTTGATCGCCGGCACCAGGCCCACGGTGGAGACCGTGATGTTCCGCGCACTCATGCCCAGGCCTTCGGGCGCTTCGGCGGCCATGCGGTGCACGGCGTTCATCACGCGCTTGTAGTTGGCCAGCGGTTCACCCATGCCCATAAAGACGATGTTGGTGACGCGCTCGGCGTCGTGCCCGCCGTCGCGGCGCTTGCCGCCCAGCCCGCCTTCGGCGATGACGCGGTTCGCCTGGACAATCTGGTCCAGGATTTCCGCGGCGGACATGTTGCGCGTCAGCCCGGCCTGGCCGGTGGCACAGAACGGGCAGTTCATGCCGCAGCCGCACTGGCTGGAAACGCAGAGCGTGATCCGGCCGGGGTAGCGCATCAGCACGGATTCCACGAGCGAACCGTCGAACAGCCGCCAGAGGAACTTGATGGTGTCCCCCTTGTCCGTGGTCAGGCGCTTCACCTCGGTGAGCAGGGTCGGGAACATTTCCTTGACCAGCTCATCGCGGCGCTCCTTGGGGAGGTCGCTCATCTTCTCGGGGTCCGTGGTGTAGTGCTGGAAGTAGTGCACTGAGAGCTGCTTGGCACGGAACGCCGGCAGGCCCAGGGACTTGAGCTTCTCCTGGCGCTGGGCAAGCGTGAGGTCAGCGAGGTGTTCCGGGGGCTGGGAAACCCGGGGGGATTTGAACTGCAGCAGGGGCCGGCCGTCGGGCTCCTTGGCCTGCTCCCAGCCTTCGGTTGCGGGACGCACCTGCGGCTTGTTGCCGGGTACGTTCAGGGCAGCTGGGGAAGTTTTGGGGGAAGTCATCTCTTCCATTTTTGCACGCCTTGGCGAATCGTGTTTTTGGCTTAGCCCAGTTCTCACACAGCAGAAACACGGCGGAAATCCGTGCTTCGTAGATTGAGGTGAACCAGTCCCGCAGGCCCAGGAGGTTCACTTGTTCCCACTCCCCCCGAACCTGACCATTCGTGAAGTGCCCTGGTCCAACCCCGTGGGCGCGGACCTGCGGCGGGCGCAGCAGGCCGAACTGGATTCCCGCTTCGGGGGCACGGGACATGACCCTTCTCCGCCCACTGAAGAGGACACAGCTGTGTTTGTGATCGCTTATGAACGCAGTTCGGGACAGCCGCTGGGGTGTGGGGGGCTCCGGCGTCTGGACCGTTCCACGGCGGAAATCAAACGGATTTATGTGCTGCCCTACGCCCGCGGCTCAGGCATAGCGACCGCGATCCTGTCCTCGCTGGAGTTCCGGGCCCGCGCCGCGGGGTTCGGAGCCGTCACCGCGGAGGCCGGGTCAGCCCAGTCGGACGGGAAGCGGTTCTACGCGCAGGCCGGATATACCAAGGTGTCGAACTTCGGCCCCTACGCGAACCTGCCCCATTCCACGTGTTTTGCCAAGGTGATCGAGCCCGGCGCGCGGTCCACCGAACTTAGCGCTTCCCTCACTTCGAAGATGCTCTAACGGCACGCTCAGCCCGCTTCAAGCGGGCGGGAGCGGCCGCGCTGGGGCAACGGAATGATGGGCGAGGTGCGCCGCTGATACTGCGCATACGCGGGATACCGGTTAGCCGAAATGCTTTCCGTGAAGACCGTGGATCCGGCGAAGAGCAGCGTCAGCAGCACCGGACCCGCAAGCGTCCAGTGCAGCCAGGTGCCGGAAGCGGAGACGGCGAAGCCGTAGAACAGCCACCACTGTGCCTGTTCGAAGAAGAAGTTCGGGTGCCGTGAATAGCGGAACAGTCCGGTCTGGACGAAGCCCTGCCCGGCTTCCCGGCCGGCGG
Organism: Arthrobacter sp. 3Tela_A; assembly: GCF_049311025.1. Lineage (NCBI taxonomy): Bacteria > Bacillati > Actinomycetota > Actinomycetes > Micrococcales > Micrococcaceae > Arthrobacter > Arthrobacter sp. 3Tela_A. The sequence goes on along the minus strand of NZ_JAXIOM010000007.1, from coordinate 94,533 downwards.
CCCGTTCGGCCTTCTTCCACTGCTGGTAGTTCCACTGCTGCTGATCCGCCGTGGTCTCCCCCGCCAGTGCCGCCACAAACAGGACTGCGAGCGCCCAGTCCCAGGCACCCAGCGGGCTCGGGTTCTGGAACACGGTCAGGGCCGGCAGGGTCATGAGCCAGATGATGAGGTTCTGGTAGATGCTGATGAACCCCAGGTTGAACAGCTGAAACTGCCACGGCCGCAGCCGGCCGCGCAGGACTCCCCAGCGGTAGTCCTCACCGCCGGGCGCGTACCCGCCCTTGCGGGCAAAGTTGAAGGTCAGCCGGGCTCCCCAGAGGGTCACCAGGACGGCCATCAGCACCAGCCGGGCTTCCCAGCCCGACGCCGCCGCGAACACCCACACGTACGCCACCGGAACAATCGACCAGATCCGGTCAGTCCAGGAGTATTCCCGGGTGATCAGGGAAAGGATCCACGTAGCGGCGGTCGTCGCCAGGAAGATCCACAGGCACACACGAACCGGGTCCATTCTTGGAGGATACGACGCGTGCCGTCCCGGCGGGACCCCTGCCCGTCCGCAATGACTGGGAAAAGGCGGACCCGTCCGGCCGGCCGTTTCTGGTGGCTGATGCAGCACACCGGCAGCTATAGTCCGGGCCAGGCGATTCCCTGTCCGCGTCCTCTGACAGCACGCCATTCCTGGATTGGGACCCGCCCGTAGGCGGCGTAAATGTGACCGCGGTGATACGCCTCGATAATGACTCCTTCCAGGGAACTCCAGTCATCCTGGAACCCGCAGCTGCCGCACCGGTTCGGATTGAAACTGCGCCCTCGCTGCCACGCCGGCCGATCAGCCAGCTGACGTGCCATGTCCTGCGTGTCGCTTTCCGGGGCTTCGAGAATCCGCCTGGCGATGTCCACCGCCTCTGCAAAGTCGGTGGTCGTGAATTCGTCCGACCGGGGACGGTACGCCGGGATGAGCCCGAAGACCCACCAAAACTCGAATCCGCACTTCTGGCAGGGAGCATCCCACGCCATAACGTAGATTCCCAGCGTTGCCTCACCCACACCGGCCTCCTGGCAGACGGTTTACGGATTCGACGTCAGGCTACCGTGCTGTCACCCGCCGGGCAGCCTAGTACTCGACGCGTGCCTCAGCGGCGTTCCAGGCGTCAAACGGTGCGGTCCGGGTGTCGCCGGGCAGCTGGTTGACGGGCATCGAGCGCTCCTCGACGGGAGTCTCAAAGTATTCGTAGAAGACGGCATCGTCGAAGCCGGCTGCGGCGGCGTCGTGCCGGTCCGCCGCGTAGACCACCCGGTCGATGCGTGCCCACAGCGCCGAGGCCAGACACATGGGGCAGGGCTCGCAGCTGGTGTAGAGCACCGCGCCGCTGAGGTCGAAGGTTTCCAGTGCGGCGCAGGCGTTGCGGATGGCGGTCACTTCCGCGTGTGCGGTGGGATCGTTGCTGGCGGTAACCCGGTTGACGCCGTCGAACGCCCGGCCGTCCGCGGTAACGATGACGGCACCGAACGGTCCGCCGCTGTCTGCGACGTTTGCGGTGGCCAGCTCGATTGCCCGGGAAAGGTATTCGGCGTCTGAGTTCATGGGTGCTGCCCCCTGCGATTATGGCCCCGGCGGTCTCTCCGGCCGGGAAATGCCAGGTAGTTAGCACCGGCCGGTGCCCGCCTTCGCAGAACTGAGATTAGCACCACGTCCGCCGGCTGGAGCAGGTGGGTCCGATAGATTACTTCCACACCCGTTCTCCCCGGAAGGCAGGCATGGACCAGACAGAGTGGACCGCGGTCAGCACGCACGCACTGGAACTTGGCGAAGGGCTGCGCCCAACCGCGGACGGTGCCCGGTGGGTGGACCTGGTGAACGGGGAACTCTATGCCTGGACTCAAGGGGGCGGGGCTCCGGTGCTCACCCATCGCCTCCCGGAGCCGCTGGGCTTCGCCGAGGAGGATTCCGCCGGGCGGCTGATCGGCGCGGCCGGCACCGGCGTCGTCGAGCTGCTCCGTGACGGCACCGCCGTCCCGCTTGCCGGCACCGGACTGGATCCGGCGCGCTACCGCGTCAATGACGGCGCCCTGGCACCGGACGGATCGCTGTGGTTCGGAACGATGGTCCACGACGGGTCGGACCCCGACGGCGCAGTGTGGCGCTGGGACCCGGCGGACAACGCCGTCGTGCAGCTGCGCGGAGGGATCCCCATTCCCAATGGCCCGCTGTTCCTGCCCGACGGACGCAGTGTGCTGGTTTCGGATACGGAGGCCGGAACAATCCTGAAGACGACGACGGCGGCCCCCGGCGCTGCGGAGGTGTTCGCCCAGGTGCCGGAGGGGAGCCCGGACGGCATGTTCGCGGACGCCAACGGGCGCATCTGGAGCGCAGTGTGGGGCGCTTCGCGGCTGGATGTGTATGGCGAAGACGGGAACCGGCTCAGTTCCGTACCCCTGCCTGTCCGGCAGCCCACCAGTGTCCTGGTTCTCGGGGACCAGGTGCTGGTCACCAGTGCAGCCGCGGGACTCTCCACACCCGGGCCGCTGGACGGTTACACCATCACCGCCCCACTGTCAGAGGTGCTGGCCTAACCCGGATCAGTCTCCGGCGGGCCCGCCGATAAACCGGGCGCGCCCGGCCAGGAACCCCATGCCTGCGGCCGCTGCTCCGATTCCCAGGAACATCACCGCAGCGGGGGTGAAAGAGCCCGACGCCGTGTGCAGGATGCCCACGAGGAGCGTTCCGGAGGAGCCCACGCCGTACCCGACGCACTGCATCATGCCGGACACGCGGGCCGCGGCGGCGGCGTCATGGGTGCGCAGCACGATCATGGTCAGCGCCAGCGCCGTCAGGCTGCCCTGCCCGACGCCGAGCATCACCGCCCAGACCCAGATGAGGTCCAGCGGGCCCAGGATGGTGAGCGCAAACCCCGCTCCGGTCAGCAGCGCGATTGCAGTGTTCAGCCAGCCCTGGCTGCGCAGCCGGGCCGCCAGCGGCGGAGCGAGGAAGGACCCTAGGACCTGCACCACGATTGAACCGGCCACCACGTAGCCAGCCACGGTGCCGTCGATGCCGCGCTCGCGCAGGATGGGCGCCAGCCAGGCGAACACGCTGAAGGACATCATGGCCTGCAGTGCCATAAACCCGGTGATCTGCCAGGCCAGGGCGGAGCGCCAGACCGAAGGGCCGGCGTCGGCCTGTGCTTTCGCCGGAGTGCGGCCGCGCCGCAGCGCCAGCGGGGCGAAAAGCAGGACAACCAGCGCTGCCGGGAGCGTCCAGAAGGCGAGCGCGTCCTGCCACGAGCCGGTGGCCTGGAGCAGCGGCTGGGTGAATCCGGCTCCGAGCGCGGCAGCGGCGCAGATCGATCCCGTGTACAGGCCGCTCATCAGGCCCAGCCGGTGCTGGAAGTCGCGCTTGACCAGCGTGGGGAGCAGGACGTTGACGACGCCGATACCCGCCCCGGCGGCGATGGTTCCGGCGGCCATGGCGGTGAAGTCGCCGGTGCCGCGGACCGCGAGTCCGGCGGTCAGGACCACCATCGCAGCCAGGATGGTGCGCTCAATCCCCAGTTTCCGGGCCAGTGCAGGAGCGGCCGGAGCAATCAGGCCCAGCAGCAGGACCGGACCGGTGGTGAGCACGCTGACCAGGGCCGGCGGCATTCCAGAGGCGCTGGTGATTTCCGGGAGGATTGCGGAGAAGCTGGAGAAGACGGTGCGCAGATTCAGGCCGATGAGCACAATGCAGACGGCCAGCAGGACGCCCGCGCTGCGCCGGGATGGTGCCTGCGGCGGTGCTGTGCGCTCCGGTGCCTGAACCTGGATGGCAGTGTTGCCCATGGTGTCCTCTCCCCGAGGACAAGCCTCGTACGTTCGCAGGACAACGGTACGAGCAACCCTGTGGCCAGACCAAAACGTCCCGATGAAATGGGGACGGCCTCGTCCGACGGCTCCCGGTCCGCGCGCCCGCGGACCCAGGCAGGCAGGATGGCCAGGACGCCGACGGCGGCGGCTTGGCCAAAGGCGGGCAGCGGCGCCTGAGGTTGGAGGATGGCTCCCAGCCCGATCGACCCGGCGGCCTGGCCCACAGCCAGGGCAATAAAGAGGGCGACGGTTCCGGCTGAGCCGTTGCCGGGAAGCACCCGGACAGCCCAGACGATCAGCACTCCGCTCATGGCGATGTAGCTGGCACCGAACAGAGCTGCTGCACTGTACGCGAGGACTGCCGTTCCGGGGGTGGCAGCCAGCAGCAGCGTCGCGGCGGACATCAGTGCGGTGGTCACGGTCCACGCCGTGCGCAGGCTCCATTTCTGGACAACCGATCCCGCTCCGGCACCGAGCATCCCGAAGGCTCCCAGCACCATCCACGCGCCAATCGAGTACAGCTCAGTCTCGGCGCCGGTGGCCAGCACGGTGCGGCCGAACGTCCAGACGGCAGCGCTGGCCGCACCCGCCAGTCCCGCAGCCACCAGGGGCCGGCCCAGCAACGCGAGTTCCTTCCGTCCCGGCCGCGGTGCGGGCGCCGGTGCTGCGGGCTTCTGGTCGGAGCGCAGCGTCGCGGCCGTGGACAGAACAACGACGGCGGCAATGACTGCCCAGCCAAGCCTCCACTGGCCTGCCACCAGGATCAGCAGCAGCCCCGCCGCCACGAGTCCGGCGCCGGTCCCTGAGTTGACGATGGTTTGCGCGTTTTCCTGCTGCCGGTCCTCTACGTTGGATTCAATGAGGCTGACGAGTCCGGGCGTCGCGAACCCGGCCCCGGCACCGGCGAGGATGACGGCAGCAGCCAGCACCCCGGCGTTCGGTGCAGCGGCGACACCCGCGGCACCCAGCGCAGCGGTTGCCCCGGCCAGCAGCACCACCAGGCGGGGCCGGCTGCCCAGCCGGGCCGCCAGCAAAGCGGTGACGCAGTAGGAGAGGAAGCTGCCGGCCTGGATCGCTCCGGACACGGCGGGCCCCATCTCAAAGGCTTCCGCGAACCGGGGCAGAAACAGTCCGTACCCGAACCGGGCCAGACCGTAAGTGGCCGCGATCAGCGCCAAGCCGCTGGCAACAAGCCTCCACTGCACCGTGGGCCTCCCCTCTCAAACCAGAACGGTCGTTACAGTCAAACAGAACCACCGTTACAGAACAAGGCTGGCTAGAGTTGGCGCATGACCACCGGCCAGAAGCTTCCGGCGCGCGGGCGGCTGCTCGCAGCTGCCGAAGATGTGTTCTTCTCCCGCGGCGTCCGGGCCACCCCCGTCGACGACCTGCTTCGCACAGCGGGCGTTTCCGCGGCCACGTTGTACTCCCACTTCGGCAGCAAGGACGGTCTCATAGCTGAGGCACTGCGGGTCCGGCTGGCCGAATGGCAGTCCGTCTGGGACGCTTGCGCAGTCAACGCGGGCAGCGACCTGGAACGGCTGCTGTCCGTCTTTGATGCCCTCGCTGCCTACCGGGAACGCCAGCCGGCGGCCCGGTGGTGCGCCTTCCTGGCTACTGCCACCGAGCTGCCCGACGCCGGTGATGAAATCGCCGCGGTTCTCGCCGCCGATACCGCACTGTTGAACGCGAGGCTGCAGCACTTCGCCAGGCCGCTGGCCGGCGACCGGGCCGCGGACCTGGCCGACGACGTCGTGCTGGCCTATAACGGCACGCTGGCCGCCTACCTGCGCGGGTATCCGGCGTCGCCTATCGAAGCCGGCCGGCGGGTGGCTGCTGCCGCTGCGGCTGCCTATTAGCCCAGGATCATCCCGGCGGCACGTTCGGCGATCATCACCGTGGGGGCGTTGGTGTTGCCGGTGGAGACCATGGGCATAACCGAGGCGTCGGCGATCCGGAGTCCGGACAGCCCGCGCACGCGCAGGTCAGCGGGATCGACGACGGCCAGCTCGTCGGTGCCCATCCGGCAGGTCCCCACCTGGTGGTGGTAGGTGACGACGGAGTCGCGGACGTACTGCGCAAGGTCCTCATCGCTGTCGGAGACGCCGGGGCCGGGATGCAGTTCCTTGGGCTCCCAGCTGGCCAGCGCCTCGGACCGGCCGATCTCGCGGCACTGCCGCACCGACGCCACCAGCGCGTCCACATCGGCCTGCTCGGACAGCGCACCCAGATCAATCCGCAGCGGATCTTCCGGTGACGGCCCGGTGAGCGTGATCTCGCCGCGGCTCGCTGGACGTACCAGACCGCCAAGCATGGAGAACCCGTTTTCCGGGCCGGTCATTTCGCCCAGCCCATAGTCCTGGGAGTACATCGGCACGGAGAAGAAGATCGGCTGGGTGTCCGGCACCGGCAGCTCCGGACGGGACTTGGCGAACATGTGCACCTCGGCAGGGGCAACCTCGCCGTCCGGCACAGGGCGGGCACCGGCGGAGAAGATCACCGGGGCCAGCAGGTGGTCCTGCAGGTTCTTGCCTACCCCGGGCAGGTCAAGGACGGGTTCGACGCCGGCAGCCGCCAGCTCCGCGCCCGGACCGATGCCGGAACGCAGCAGCAGCTCCGCGGAGTTGATGGCACCCGCGCACAGAATGGTCTCGGCAGCACGGGCGGTGCGCAGTTCGCCGTCGTACTCGAATTCGACGCCGCTAACAGCACCGTCTTCCACCAGCAGCCGGCGCACATGGGCTCCGGTCACCAGGGTCAGGTTCGGGTGGTCCATGACGGGCTTCAGGTAGGCATGCCAGGTGTTAAAGCGCTTGCCGTCCCGGACGTTGAGCTGCATCCGGGAAACGCCCTCGACACTGCCGGAGTTGTAGTCAGGGTTCAGCTCCAGACCGATCTCCTGCGCACCGGCCAGCATGTCCTCCTGGATGGGATTGCGCGGGAAGTCCGCCACCACGTCCAGCAGGCCGCCGGTGCCGCGGGTTTCGGAGGCACCGCCGTCGTAGTTTTCAATCTGCTTGAACACGGGCAGGACGTCCTCCCAGGACCAGCCCTCACACCCGGCTTCAGCCCAGGAGTCGTAGTCCCAGCGGTCCCCGCGAACCCAGATGGACGCGTTCAGTGCGTGCGAACCGCCCATCACCTTGCCGCGGGGCAGGTGGATGCGGCGGCCGGAGGCTCCGGCCTGCTCGGTGGTGTAGTAGTTCCAGTCCTGCGGGCTGTGCCAGAGCGCACCGAGGGTGTTCAGGTACGCGATGTCCGGGTTGGTGTCCTGGTCCCCGGCTTCGAGGACGGTGACTTTTTTGCCGGCGTCGAGCAGGCGGCGGGCGACGACGTTGCCAGCTGACCCGGCGCCGATCACAAGGTATTCGGTTTCCATGGAAGCTTCGTTGCTTTCGTTCGGTCTAAATGGGGATTAGTAGCTGAGGACCTGCGGGGCGCCAAGGGCCTTGAGCCCTTCGACGCCGAACTCGAGGCCGTAGCCGGACTGCTTGGCGCCGCCGAAGGGCATACGGGGGTCCACGGCACCGTGCTTGTTGATCCAGACGGTTCCGGCCTCGATCCGGGCGGCGACGGCCAGGGCGGCATCCTTGTCCGAGGACCAGACGGAGGCGCCGAGTCCCACGTCCAGCGCATTGGCCATGTCCACTGCTTCATCGACGGTGGAGTAGCGGATGATCGGCAGGGCGGGACCGAACTGTTCCTGAGCCACCAGCGGGTTGTCATTGTCGATGTCCGCCACGAGGGTGGCGGGGTAGAAGTAGCCGGGCTGGTCCGTCTGCGGGTTTCCGCCGGTGACGATGCGCGCACCGGCGTCCTTCGCGGCCTGGACCAGGTCCGCGACGATCTGGAACTGGGCCTTGTTCTGCAGCGGACCCAGGACGTTGTTTTCATCCAGCCCCACACCCATCGGCATGGCGTTCGCGACACCGGCCAGGGCATCAACGACGGCGTCGTAAATGTCCTCGTGCACGTACAGGCGCTTCAGCGCCGCGCAGGTCTGGCCGGTGTTGATGAAGGCACCCCAGAACAGGTCTTCGGCGATCGCGGCGGGATCGGCGTCTGGCAGCACAATTCCGGCGTCGTTGCCGCCGAGTTCCAGGGTCAGGCGCTTCACCGTGTCCGCCGAGGAGCGGATGATCGCCTTGCCGGTGGCCGTGGAGCCAGTGAACATGACCTTGTCGATGTCCGCGTGCCCGGCCAGGGCTTCGCCCACGTCCCGGCCGCCGGAAACCACGTGCAGCACGCCCGCGGGCAGTGCCTGGTTCAGGACCGCGGCCAGGGCGAGGACGGAGAGCGGGGTGTATTCGGAAGGCTTCATCACTACGGTGTTGCCCATCCGCAGGGCCGGTGCGAGCTGCCAGATGCTGATCATCATGGGCCAGTTCCAGGGGCCGATCGCACCCACCACGCCCAGCGGACGGTAGTGCAGTTCGGCGCGGGCGCTTATCTCGTCAACCAGCACCTCGGGTTCAAGTTCGAACGACGCCGTGGCGCGCAGCCAGGCGGCGCAGGCGCCCACTTCGAAGCGGGCGTTGGGACCGTTCAGCGGCTTGCCCTGCTCGCGGGAGAGCAGTTCGGCCAGGCCTTCGGCGGCGGCGTCGACGGCGTCGGCAGCCTTGAGCAGGTACGCGGAGCGTTCGGCGTGGCCGAGGGCGGCCCATTCCGGCTGGGCCAGGCGGGCGGAGGCAACGGCAGCCTCAAGGTCTGCAAGCGTGTGGGCGGGAGCGGCCGCGACCACCTCGCCGGTTGCCGGGTCCAGGATCTCCCGGGATTCCGGCGCTGCCGGAATGGCTCCAAGGAGGTCCGAGTAGCTGGTGAGGGATTCGGTGGTGTGCATGATTGCTCCTTTGCAACGGCGGGACGGATCGCTGATCCCACTGTGCGCCAGGTCACGCAGTATTGCTTGGCTTTGCGCGTGCGGCAGTTGTCTTCCCGTGCACGGATGCCGGGCGCGGCTCAGCGGCCGGAGCGGTACGCCGACGGCGACTGGCCGAACGCGGCACGGAACACCCGGCTGAAGTGGGCTGGATCGGGCAGGCCCCAGCGGGCCCCGATCGCCCCGACAGGAACGTCTGCCTGGAGGGGATCGGCGAGGTCCCGGCGCGCTCCGTCCAGGCGTCGTGCGCGGATCCAGGCTGCGGCCGTGGTGCCGGAGTCTTCGAAGAGCTTGTGCAGGCTGCGGACCGACATAAAGTGTGCGGCCGCGATGTACCCCGGGGACAGGTCCGGGTTGGCGAGCTGGCCGTCGATGAAGTGCTGCACCCGGCGCAGCAGGCGCTCCTGGCCGCCGGCTTCCGCATCCGGAAGGGCGTGGGCTTCATCCGCCAGCAGAGTGGAGAGCAAATCTACGGTGTTCATGGCCAGCCGGTGCCCGATCGGACCGTCCAGTTCGGGCAGCATCCGCCCGATCTGCGTCAGGAAGGGAACGACGGCGCGGCCCAGCCGGTGCCCACGGCCCAGCCGGACGGCGGTCATCTCCGCCATGTCCTCGGGTGCCAGACCGAGCAGCTGCTTCGGGAACATCAGGACAAGCGTGGTGAACTGCTCGTGGAAGGTCAGAGTGTAGGGCGCACCCGTGTCATAGATGGCCAGGTCTCCGGGTTCGAGGACGGCTTCACGGCCGTCCTGGACCAGGATCCCGGTTCCGGAGAGCTGCAGGCTGAGTTTGTAGAACCCGCCGTCGGCCCCGTTGATCAGCTCCGGTGTCCGCTCGACGCAGTGCGGCATGGCGTCCACCTGGACAATGGCCAGCTCACGCAGCCGGCGGCCGGTCAGACGACCGGAGAACGCGGCAGCGCCCGGCTCCACCGGAGTGGCTTCGAGCGGCACGAACGATTCGGAGACGAGTCTCTTCCACTCCGGGAAACTGGACGCGTGGGCTACGTCCGGTGCCGTGTCCGCTGGTTTGACCATGCCTGTCCTCCGCACTGAGCCGGCCTGTTTCAGCTGAACCTATCACCATGGGCGGAGGTCGGGCGGCAATGGTTACGGGACGACGACGGCCTTCAGCGCACCTTCCCGGGCCCCGGCAACCAACGCCGCCTCGACGTCGTCGAGCCCGTGGCGTGAGGTGACCAGCCCGCCCAGGTCCACCAGCCCTTTTTCTGCAATGGAAATGGCCAGCGGCCAGGTATTGGCATACCGGAAGGTGCCCGTGATTCTCAGCTCCCGGCCCTGGACCAGCGGAACCGGCAGGGCGATGGTGTCCGCCCCCATGCCCACCAGGACGCAGCGTCCGCGCGGGGCGAGCCGCTGCATGCCGGACAGGACGGCCCGTTCCGCACCGGTGGCATCGATAAAGACCTGGTATTCCGGTGCCGGCTCAGGGGCATCCGCTGCGGTGAAGGTGCGGGAGGCTCCGTAGCGGGGTGCTGTCTGCAGCCGTTCGGCGCGGACATCGGTGACGGTGACGTCGGCACCGGCAAGCGCGCAGACGGCGGAGACGAGCAGGCCGATCGGACCGGCACCGGCAATGAGCACCTTGTCCCCCAGCTGCACCTCCCCCGCAGCGCGCGCGGCGAGTGCCACGCTCAGCGGTTCCAGCAGGGCGGCCGCATCATCGGAGAGCCCCTCGGGAACGGGATGGGCGAACGCAGCCGGATGCACCACATACTCCGCAAAGGTCCCGTCCACCGGCGGGGTCGCAAAGAACCGCACATCCGGGTCCAGGTTGTAGTGCCCGGCCAGTGTCTGTTTTGAGTACGGCTGCGGGATGCCCGGCTCAAGGGAGACCCGCTGCCCCAGCAGCGCCGGGTCGACGCCGTCGCCCACCGCTTCGATCCGCCCGGATGCTTCGTGCCCCAGCACCAGCGGGGATTCCACCACAAAACTGCCGATCCGCCCCTCCTGGAAGTAATGCGTATCGGAGCCGCAGACTCCCACCGAGGCGATTCGCACCAGGACTTTACCGGGTCCGGGCACGGGCACCGGCCGGTCCTCGAGCCGGAGTTTCCCCGGCCCGTCGAGCACGGAAACGGACATCGACTTTGGCATGGATTCGCCGGTGCTCACTTGACCGCTCCCATCGACAGGCCGCGGACCAGCTGTTTCTGCGCCACCCAGCCGGCAATGACCACGGGAAGGGACGCGAGCACGGACGCAGCGGACAGCTGGGCCAGGTAGAGCCCTTCGCTGGTCATCTGTGAAACCAGGAACACCGGCACCGTGGCCGATTTGGCCGCCGTCAGGTTCAGAGCGAAGAAGAACTCGTTCCATGCGAAGATCACGCAGATCAGCGCCGTAGCAGCCAGGCCCGGTGCGACCATCGGCATCAGCACCCGCCACAGGGTCTTCAGCAGCCCGGCGCCGTCCATCTGCGCTGCCTCCAGCACTTCGGAGGGAACTTCCTGGAAGAAGGAGCGCATCATCCACACGGCGATGGGCAGGTTCATGGAGGTGTAGAGCACCACCAGCGTCCACACGTTGTCCAGGACCTTCAGCTGCCCGGCAATCACGTAGATCGGCATGATCACTGCTACCACCGGCAGCATTTTGGTGGAGATGAAGAAGAACAGCACGTCCTGGGTGCGTTTCACCGGCCGGATGCTCAGCGCGTAGGACGCAGGGACCGCCAGGATAATCACCAGCAGGGTGGAGACTCCCGTGGCAATCGCCGAGTTCACAAAGTAGCTGCCGGCGCCGGCGTCGAGTACCGCCCGGTACTGGTCCAGGGTGGGGGTGAAGAAGAACGACGGCGGGTTGGAGGCCGCCGCTGATTCCTGCTTGAAGGAGGTCAGCACCATCCAGAGCACCGGGGAGAAGAACCCGATGGCAATAATCCAGGTGAAGACGGTAATCAGCGACGCGCCCGCGCGCGGCTTGGGTTTGCGCCTTGGCGGCGGGGTGCCGGGAGCTGCGGGGGTGCGTTCGGCCGGAGCCGGTGGTGTCTGGGTGGCCACGGCTAGTCCTTTGTGTCGAAGCTGCGGAAGATCAGGCGGAGGGCGAAGGTAGCCACAATGATCGTGGCAATCACCACCACCACGCCCATGGCTGCGGCCTGCCCAATGTCGAAGCCGAGGAAGGCCCGCTGGTAGATGTAGAAGGGCAGGTTGGCGCTGGCAGTGCCGGGGCCGCCAGCGGTCATCAGGTAGATCTGGTCGAACGTGTTCACCACGTAGATCGCTCCGAGCAGCACGCCCAGCTCAATGTAGCGGCGCAGCTGCGGCAGGGTGACGGAGAAGAACGTGCGCCACCAGCCGGCGCCGTCCACCTGCGCCGCTTCCAGGACATCCTTGGGCTGGGCCTGCAGTCCGGCCAGGACCAGCAGCATCATGAACGGCGTCCACTGCCACACCAGGGACATCAGGATCGAGGCGATCGGGTGGGCGGAAGTCCAGTCCACCGGGGAAATGCCCACCAGGCCGATCAGCCAGTTGAGCAGGCCGTAGCTGGGGTTCAGGATGGACACCGACCACAGCAGCGAGCCGGCAACCGGCATGATCAGGAAGGGTGTGATCAGCAGGGTCCGTACGATTCCGCGGCCGGCGAAGGAACGGTCCAGCAGCAGGGCGAAGATGATGCCCAGGATCATCGCGAAGAACACACAGCCCAGGGTGAAGATGACGCTGTTCAGCGCTGCCTGCCGGAACGTTGAATCCGCAAAGATCTCCACATAGTTGGAGAACCAGACGAACCGGTCACCTTCAGGATTGAGCAGGTTCCAGTTCTGCAGCGAGTACCAGATGGTGAACAGGAAGGGGACCTGGGTGACGATGATCGTGAAGATCAGTGCCGGCAGCAGCGGTCCGCGCCGCCGCCAGCCTTCCGCCCGGGACATGCCGCCGGACTGCCGCTTTTCGACGTCGCGGCGCGCCTTCGCGTTGTGCCGCTCTACCAGCGTGGTCATCAGTTCTCTCCTGACTGGTAGCTCTCGGCGACGGTTTCTGCGTAGCGCTGTGACTGTTCCAGCGCTTCGTCAACGGTTTTCTGGCCCGCGATGGCGGCGGAGATCTGCTGCGCCACCCGGGTGCCGAGGTCCTGGAACTCGGGAATGCCAACAAACTGGAGCCCGGGATAGGGCACGCTGCCCGTCATGGACGTTTCCTGCGAGGCGCCGGCCATTGCGGAGAGCGTAGGTTCGGCGTAGGCCTGTGCCACTTCGGCGTATTCGGGGATTTCATAGGTGGAGAGGCGGCTGCCAGGGGGAACACGTTCCCAGCTGATTTCCTCCCCCACCAGTTCAATGAAGTCCTTGTCCGTCATCCAGGAGATGAAATCCCAGGCAGCGTCCTTTTCGTCACTGGTTTCGGGAATGGCCAGCGACCAGGAGTACAGCCAGCCCGCCGAATCGGTCTTTTCGACCGGCGCCGGAGCGTAGGCGGTCTTGCCGACCACCAGCGAGGAGTCCGGATCTTCCACGGTGGAAACCATCGCGGTGGCATCGAACCACATGGCCGCATTGCCCTGGCTATAACGGGTGAGGCAGTCACCGTAGCCGCTGGTTGCCGCACCGGGCTGCCCGGAACTGCGGATCAGGTCCACGTAGTCGGTGACGGCAGCTTTTACTTCCGGGCTGTCCAGGGTGGCGTTCCAGTCCTCATCGAACCAGCTGCCGCCGTAGGTGTTGATCATGGTGGTCAGCGGGGCCATAACCTCGCCCCAGCCGGCCAGTCCGCGCAGGCAGATCCCGGAGAAGTCCTCGTCCGGGTTGTTCAGGGTTTCGGCGAACCCGGCAATGTCGGCCCAGGTGGGCTGCTCCGGCATGGTCAGTCCGGCTTCGTCAAAAAGGTCCTCGCGGTAAGCCAGAAAAGCTGATTCACCGTAGAACGGGACTGAGTACAGGTCGTCTTCGTAGCTGAGCGCTTCGCGGATGTTCGGAATGAAGTCATCCGGGTCGTAGCCCTGGGTGTTGTCCGCGTAGTCCTGCAGGTTGGTCAGCCAGCCGTTCTCTGCCCACATGGGCGTTTCATAGTTGGAAACCATAACGACGTCGAACTCCCCGCCGCCGGTGGCGACGGAAGCCGTGATCTTGGCCCGCGCTTCGTTCTCCGGCAGGGACACGAACCGGACGTCAACGTTCGGATGCTGCTCCTTGAAGCGGTCCTGGAGGGAAATGGCATCCGTCATCTGCGGGTTGGCAACAATGGCCACCACAATTTCCTGGCGGCCGTCCGCGCTGCCGCTGCCGCACCCGGTCAGCACCAGCGCTGCTGCCGCGGCAGCAGCAGCCAGCTGCCGCCCGGCCCGTCCGCGCCGGCGCCGCGGCTGTCTGCGTTCTGATCTCATACGTCACCCTTGCTCATTTGAGATTTATCCCTGCGCTCATTTGGTGAGGAACTCTAGTCAGCTAGACTCAAATGAGCAATAACGCAGAGCTCATAAGAGGTTAGGGAGGCTAAATCATTACCGGACCGGACACCTCCCGCCATGAGCTTTTGGCCCGGATCAGCCGCGACTACTACCTCAATAACCGTTCCAAGGTGGACATCGCCAAGGACTACGGCATTTCCCGTTTCCAGGTCGCGAGGCATCTGGAAGAGGCGCGTGCCCTGGGAATCGTGCGCATTGATGTCCGGTTTCCGGAAGCAGCCGCTGACCTCGCGCCGACACGCCTGGCCGCCGCCCTCGGCGTCGAGCAGGTCCGCATCAGTCCAACCGGACCCGATGACCGGGCCACCCGCGAAGCGATGGCCCAGCAGGCTGCCGCAGAAATCATGGTCGCTGCTGCCCCCGGGGCGATCATCGGCGTCTCCTGGTCCCGCACCCTGGACCTGGCCGCCCGTTATGTAACGCACCTGCCTCCGTGCGACATCGTCCAGCTGGCCGGCGCCCTTCCCGTGCCGGGGAGCGGAAATTCGCTGGAGCTGATCCAGAACCTGGGGCGGCACAACGGCGTCTCGACCTGGCCCCTCTGGGCCCCGCTGGTGGTGGAGAACAGCCAGACGGCACAGGGGCTGCGGCGCCAGCCGGAGATCGCCGACTCCCTGGCCAAAGCCAGCTCGCTCGACGCCGCCGTAGTGGCTGTTGGCGCCTGGATGCCGGGCCTGTCCACGGTCTGGAACCGGGTGGACAACCAAGTGAAGCTTGAAGCGGCCCAGGCCGGAGCCGTAGCTGAATGCTCCGGCCGCCTGATCGATGCCGACGGGTGCCCGGTGAGCTCCGAGCTGGATGAGCGGGTACTGGCAGTCAGTCTCTCCCAGCTCCAGAACACTCCGAAGGTGGTGGCCGTGGCGCAGGGTGCAGCACGCGCCGATGCCGTGCGCGCAGTGCTCGCCGCGGGGTTCGTCACCACCCTGCTGATCGACGAGGAGCTGGCCGTGGCCCTCTCCGGCAAGTGAGGCACCCGCAGGGAAGAACATGTGACCGGGACCACGCGATTAGTCCCTCCGGCAGGCGTACGGTACAGTTCTAAGCACGACGCGGGGTGGAGCAGTTCGGTAGCTCGCTGGGCTCATAACCCAGAGGTCGCAAGTTCAAATCTTGCCCCCGCAACCAACATAAGAAGGTCCTGATCCGGTTCGCCGGATCAGGACCTTCTTGTTTGCGGCTTTGTCTTCAACTTCGCCTGCAGCGTTCCGCGGAAGTGACACAGAACTCATCGCTGACGCGATGTGACGCGGATATTCGCCCGCATTGATAGCCGGATTCTTCCCTTGGCTAATATCGGGAAAGTTGGCTGAAGCCACGGCTTGCCTGTCCATGCGGCAGCCCAGCGGTGCAGGAGTACCTCCTACATGCACGTGGATCGTTTCACCACATTCCATAGTTAGGAAGAACTCTTGCAAACCGCTCTGACCCGCAGGCTGGGGGTGCCCGGCATCGTTCTGATGGTGGTCGCCGCTGCAGCCCCCATCACCGTTGTCGCGGCCAACTTCCCCCTCATCCTCACCGTCTCCGAATCGGTCGGCATGCCCCTGATGGTGCTGGCCGCCACGGCAATATTGCTGCTGTTCTCGGTCGGCTACGCCTGGATGACCCCGCATGTGCCGGATGCCGGAGCCTTCTACTCCTACGTCGACCGCGGGTTCGGCCGCCGGGCCGGGCTCGGCACCGCCGGGCTGGCGCTATTCGCCTACGTCCTGCTCACCGTCTCAATGACCTGCTACCTGGGCGTGCAGGCCGGAAACCTGATTGAGCTCTGGACCGGGGTGCTGGTCCCCTGGTGGGCAATCTCGGCTGCCATGATCGCCGTCGTCGGCTTCCTGGGCTACCGGGACATCAACCTTTCCGCCAAGGTGCTGGGCGCCGTCCTGGTCCTGGAGGTTGCCGCTGTCCTGGCCATCGACCTCGGAGTGCTCTTCTCCGGCCGGGAACTCACCTCCCTCCCGTTCAGCCCGGCCGAAGCCATGTCCGGTGCACCGGGCCTTGGCCTGCTGTTCGCCTTCCTTGGCTTCTTCGGCTTCGAGGCGACGGCGGTGTTCCGCAACGAGGCCAAGGATCCGGAGCGCACCATCCCCCGGGCCACCTACATCGCTGTGCTGTCCATCGGCGCGCTGTACATCCTCTCTTCCTGGCTGATCATCAGCGGCCTCGGGGCCGGCAACGCCGTGGCCCTGGCCACGGACAGCCCGGACAGTGTGGTCGTCGGCTTTGCCGGGGAAATCCTCGCACCGATCATGACGGACATCGTCCAGGTCCTGGTGGTGACCAGCATGTTCGCCTGCATGCTGGCCTTCCACAACATCGTCTCGCGCTACCTCTTCACCCTGGGCCAGCGCGGGGTGCTGCCGGCTGGCCTGGCCGCCGTCCATCCCGCCCACGGGGCGCCCTCCCGCGCCTCCTTCTGGGTTACCGGCGTGACCGCCGCCGTCGTGCTGGTCTCCGCCGTCGCCCAGCTGGATCCGGTACTGGAGATCTACACCTGGTATTCCGGCGCAGGGGCCATCGGCGTGATCGTCATGATGACCCTGACCAGCTTCGCGATCGTAGGATTCGGTACGCGCGGAGTGTCCGCTCCCGGCCTGGTGCGGGCTGCGGCTGTGGCCGGCGGAATCGGCCTGCTCGGGGTGCTGGCCCTCTCCCTCTGGAACTTCCCGTTCCTGGTGGGCGGCAACCTCGCTGCCATCATCTGGGGCGCGGCCCTGGTCCTCGTGTTTGCGGTGGCAGCAGCCCTGCCGGCCAGCACCCGCCCGGCACCGGCTGACGCCCAGGAACCGGCGGACGCCTCCCGCCGCTAGCCGGCTTCCCGGTTCCCGTGCCCGCGGACGAGGTTTTCGACCGTGGCGCGGGCACCGGCGTCGTGCAGGAACTCCAGCGCCTGCGTGTAGGCCTCGACAAAGCGCTCGTTGGAGGCCAGGTCGCCGAAGAGCTCAGGCTGGGAAATGAACGCCAGCGGATCTTCGTCGTTGCGGGCCGCGGCCGCCATCAGCGGTTCGCGCAGGCGGTCGACGACGTCGATCTCCGCACCCTGCTCGTCCGTCCCCTCGGCGTAGCGGGCCCAGCTGGCCACGATGGCTGCGGAGCGGTGGATTTCGCCGCCGGCGTCGAGGTTCTCGCGGATCACGGGCAGCAGCCATTTGGGGATCCGGTCCGAGCTTTCGGCGCAGAGCCGGGCCAGGGTGTCCCGGACGTGTTCGTTGGAGAAGCGTTCGATCAGTTTCTGCCGGTAAGCATCGAGGTCGACGCCGGGCAGCGGCTTGAGCGTGGGCGTGGCCTCGCCTTCCATGTAGTCCAGCAGGAAGCGGGAGAAGAGCGGGTCCTGGCAGACCTCGTGGGCGTACCGGTAGCCCGCCAGGTAGCCGAAGTAGCACAGGCCCTGGTGGCTGGCATTGAGCAGCCGCAGCTTCATGAGTTCATAGGGCTCGACGTCGTCCACCACCTGCACGCCGGCGTCCTCGAACGGCGGCCGGCCCTGCGGAAAGTGATCCTCCAGGACCCACTGCTCGAAGTCTTCGCTGACCACCGGCCAGGCGTCCTCGAGGCCGAAGTCCTCGGCCACCATATCCCGGTCCGCATCGGTGGTCACCGGGGTGATCCGGTCCACCATTGAATTCGGGAAGGCCACATTGGCCCGCATCCACTCCCCCAGTTCCGGGTCCCGGAGGTCCGCGAAGGCGGTGAACATGCGGCGGGCAACGTCGCCGTTGCCCTGGATGTTGTCGCAGGACATGACGGTGAACGGCGGTATCCCCGCGTCACGGCGGCGCATCAGCGCCTCGGTGACGAGTCCAAAGACAGTTGCCGGCACCGCACCGGGAGCCAGATCCGCCTGCACTGCCGGGTTGGCGGCGTCGAAATCCCCCGTGACGTGGTGAAAGTTGTAGCCGCCTTCGGTGATGGTCAGGGAGACAATCCGCGTCTGCGCCGAGGCCATCTTTTCGATGACGGCTTCGGGGTCCTCCGGAGCCAGCAGGTATTCGGTAATCGAACCAATGACCCGGCCTTCACGGGTGCCGTCCGGGTTCTTCAGCACCAGAGTGTACAGGTAGTCCTGGGCGTCCATGACGGACTTCATGGCCGCATCCTGCGGAAGCACGCCCACCCCGCAGATGCCCCAGTCCAGAGCCTTGCCCTCATTCATCAGCCGGTCCAGATACATGGCCTGGTGCGCGCGATGGAATCCGCCCACGCCAAAGTGGACTATGCCGGTGCGTACGGCGGATCGGTCGTAGGACGGAAGGGCAAGGGCCCCGGTCAGGCCGGCCAGGGACTCGGTTTGAAGTTTGCTCATGGGTCACACCTATGGGACGAGCGGATAGGTGCGGCTCAATTTATCATGTGAGCAGGCTCGGTCCACTCAAATGAGCAATCCTCGCGGCCGGCAGGGCTAATCAACCAGCTCTGACTGCGTTTCGATGAAATCCCAGTCCCGGACATTGAGAATGGGATCGATCACGGGGCCCCCCGCTTCAGCAATCCGGTCCTGGACCTTGGGTGGAATTCCATCCTCCCGGAGGTTCTCCCGAAGCCACTGCTTGGCCGTGGTGTCGAGGTACGGCCACCATCTTTCGATCTTGATGGGTTGCATTCTGTGCCCCCTTTCCGTCGCGGTAGGTCCACGGTGCCACCGGCCCCAACAGGGCGCAAGGGGTGCCGTGAAGACCGCCGCGTACGGCAGGCAGGGAAAATCCCCGGGCCGGGAAAACGGCCTTGCCAGCGGTGGTTTAGAGCATAAAGCAGGGTGAGGGCAGGCAGTCATGGAAGCATGGTGATGCTCTCGATCGCGGCCCGGGCATCCTCTGCGAGGCTCTGCGGAATCGGTGCGGACTTGGCAGCTTCAGCCGAGGCCTGCTGGCCTTCATCGCTGATGACGTACTGCCCGAAGGTCTTCACGAGCTCCA
The DNA here is from genome assembly GCF_049311025.1 of Arthrobacter sp. 3Tela_A. NCBI lineage: Bacteria > Bacillati > Actinomycetota > Actinomycetes > Micrococcales > Micrococcaceae > Arthrobacter > Arthrobacter sp. 3Tela_A. The sequence continues at coordinate 75,466 of NZ_JAXIOM010000007.1, read as the reverse complement.
CGGTGTTGGCATCCTCGTAGCCGCTGCAGAAGATCTGGTAGGAGATCAGCACCAGCGGATAGGCTCCGGGTGCGGTGGTGGTGCGGTCCAGGTGCAGCGCAATGTCATTGGCGCTGCGTCCCGGAACCCGGGAGGACTGCTCGACGGCGATCGACGCGGCTTCGGCGCTGATCGGTACGTATTCCTCGCCCACCTTGAGGTTGACGGTGCCGAGGGAATCATCCACCACGGAGTCGTCCGAGTATGCGACGGATCCCTCGGTGCGGGTGACGGTGCTGATGACGCCGGCGCTGCCCTGGGCGTTTTCACCGCCAAGACCGCCGGGCCAGGAGCCGGAGGGGTCGTTCGGCCAGGCTTCGGGAGCGGCGTCGTGAAGGTATTCGGTGAAGTTCTCCGTCGTGCCGGAATCGTCGGCCCGGCTGACCGGGGTAACGCGGGTCTCCGGCAGGTCCACGCCGGGGTTCTGGGCGGCAATCGCCGGATCATTCCAGAATTCGATTTCGCCGCGGAAGATCTTGGCAATCGTGGCAGCATCCATGTTCAGCGATTCGATGCCGGGCAGGTTGAATGCCACGGCGATGGGCGAGATGTAGGCGGGGATGTCCAGGGCGCCGCCGGGTCCGCAGACCTCGCGCGCTTCGCCCAGCTCTTCGTCCTGGAGGTAGGCATCGGAGCCGGCGAACTGCACCGCACCGGCCAGGAGGGCGTTGCGGCCGGCCCCGGAGCCGTCCGGGGAGTACTGGACCTGCACTTTGGGGTGCAGCACCCGGAACCCGCCGATCCAGGCGTCCATGGCCGGGCCCTGCGCGGTGGAGCCGGAGCCGGAGATGATCCCGGTGAGCGTGGAAGTGCTGTTCTCGGCTGCTTCGCGCTGTTCATCCCCCAATGGGTAGTCAGAACCGCATGCGGTCAGCGCCAGTGCTGCGGCGGCGGTGACTGCCAGGGCGCGAAGTGAACGGGAAGTGCGCACGAAGGTGCTCCTTTAGGGGCTGTTCTGGTGGCTTGCCGGCGGTAACGGCGTCGGGTGGACGGATGGCCGTGCCACCGGGCACGGCGGTGCCGCCACCAGTTCAAGGCTAGCGGCCGATTAGTCTCCACCGCCAACCGGGACTGCAGCCCACCCTTGGCCGGGCGCCGCCGCGGGTGGGAGGATGAGCCGGACCGCGGACCGCAGTGGACCGGTTGGCGAGCAGGCACCCGGCAGTGCGGTCCCCGCCCCGAGGGGGTTTTATGCTGGTCGCTGCCGCAGTTTTCACCCTGGTTTCCGCCGCAGTGCACTTCTATTTCTTTGTGCTTGAATCCATGCGCTGGAATATTCCGGAGACCATGGGCGTGTATGGGATCACATCCCCCGAGGATGCCGAGACCACCCAGCCGCTGGCCTACACACAGGGTTTTTACAACCTGTTCCTTGGCGTCGGGGCGGTGCTGGGCGTGCTGCTGCTGGGAGTGAGCAATGCCGTGGCGGGTGTGACGCTGATCAGCTTCTCCACCGCGTGCATGGTCCTGGCGGCGGTGGTGCTGCTGGCGAGCAGGTGGCCGCTGGCGCGGATCGCGATGATCCGGGGTATTCCGGCGCTGCTCGCTCTGCTGCTAACTCTTATGGCGTCCTAGCGGTCGTAGGCTGCGGCCGTCCAGAGGTGGAACAGGGCGTAGGCACGCCAGGGCCGCCACGGTTCCGCGAGTGCCGCAGCTTCCCGAGGGTGCTCGACGCCGAGAGCACGCCGCAGCACCAGGTCGCCGGGCACGAACGCATCCCGGTTAGCGGCGGCCCGTACCTCAAGGTAGTCAACCGTCCAGGGGCCGATTCCGGGCAGCGCAAGCAGGGCAGCACGGGTGCCCGCCCCGGTTCCTGCTACCTGGAGCCCGCCGGCCGCTGCTTCTGCCAAGGCCTGGATGGTCCTTGCCCGGGAACCGGTGATCCGCACGGCGGACTGCAGTTCGCCTGCACTGGTCCCGGCGAGGCGCTGCGGGGTCGGAAAGAGCCTAAAACCGCCGGGCCCGGGGGTGCCGAATTCCGCAACCAGCCGGGATCCGAAGGTCCGTGCCGCAGCCAGTGAGACCTGCTGTCCCAGCACGGTCAGCACGGCAGTTTCCCAGGGGTCCACTGCGCCGGGGATCCGCAGTCCCGGCCGCGCCCGGACCAGCGGAGCCAGAACCGGAAAACCGGAGAGAAACCCGTCGACGGCGGCAGCAGGTGCGTCCAGGTCCAGCCAGCGGCGCAGCCCGGCCAGCAGCGCGGCGTCGTCCGCTGGGTCCCCGCCCGCCAGCCGGACCGTCACACTGTACGGCGCTCCGAAGCCGGACTCGGCCAGCACCGGGCTTCCCAGTCTCGGCCCCCCGGGCGCCGGCAGCAGCCGGGTGACCGAGGCGGCCGCGCCGTCGAACTGCACGGATTCAAGTCCGGGAACTGCGTGCGCAGCGAGGCTGCGGACCAGCGGAATCCAGGGGAACGGCTCCTGCGCTGGGAGCCTGTGGCTGCGCCAGGCGGGATCGCCCGCGGCGTTCGCCGTCACTGGAGTCCGGTCATCCGCAGGGTGATGTTGATCCGCCCCGAGTCGAGGCCGGTCTCCGGATCGGCCGTGCCGGGCAGGGTCTTGGGTACGCCGTGGTAGGCGAACCGGGAGGGACCGCCGAAGACGAACAGGTCCCCCGAAACGAGCTCAAGATCGGTGTAGGGCCTGGTGCGGGTCTGTGTATTCCCGAAACGGAATATGCAGGTGTCGCCAATGCTGAAGGACACCACGGGAGCGCTGGAACGTTCATCCTTGTCCTGGTGCATCCCCATGTGCGCGCCGTGGGCATAGAAGTTGATCAACGCAGTGTCGGGAGTGTAGTCCTCCGGGGCGATGATGTCCGGCGCGTAGCCTGCTTCCCCTTCTGCGAAGTACGCGGCGCGGACGGCATCACGGCCCAGTTCGACCAACCAGCCGGGGACGCCGGCAACCCGGCCGCCGCCGGCGTCGTCGGCTGTTCGCGTGTATTTGTAGGGCTGCCAGTGCCAGCCGAGGCAGACGGTCTGGACGGACATCCTGTGCCCGCCGGGCAGCACCGCGGAGCGCATGGGGACCGGCCCCACCGCCCAGGCCCGGCACGCTTCAACAATGTCGCGCTGGCGGGACGGTTCCAGCCAGCCGGGTACGTGCACAGCCCCTGCTGAGGGTGCGGAGCGTTCGCGGGGGAACAGCTGTCCGGTCATGCTGCAGCCTCCATCGCCAGAAGGGCGGCTTTGGCTTCCGTGCCGCCCAGGTAGTTGCCGATCTTCCCGTCCGAGCGCACCACCCGATGGCAGGGCACCACCACCGGCAGCGGATTCCGGGCGCATGCCGTGCCCGCCGCCCGGACGGCCCCGGGGTTCCCGGCAAGGGCCGCGAGGGCCGCATAGCTGGCGGTCGAGCCGTAGCCGATGTCCGGCAGGCGTTCGACGACGATGCGCCGGAATCCGGTGGCCAGGCGGAAGTCGAGCTCCAAGTTGAACTCTTTACGGTTGCCGGCGAAATACTCCTCCAGCTGGCGGACCGGCTCGGCGAGGCGGCCCGGAGCTTCCAGGATCCGCGGGCTCACCCGCAGCGCCAGCTGCGCCAGCACGGCGTCGTGCCCTTCAAGTCCGAACCCGACCCGCACCAGGCCCGCCGGGGTAGCGGCGAGCAGCAGCTCACCCACCGGTGAGCGCATCACGGTGTAGGCGACGTCCAGCAGGTCCTGCTCCTGCGCGGCACTTGTGAGCCGGGTGTGCAGGCGGGCAAGGGCTGCGTCTTCACCTGCACTCAGGCCGGTTAGGGTATCCGGGGTCATCGCAGTTCCTCCGTTTCCAGGGCTCGAAGTTTCTTTATGCCGTCGGCTGCTGCCCGCCGGCACGCGGCTTCCGTGCTGTCCAGGAGGACGGCGACTTCCGCGAAGGGCAGTCCGGCCAGGTGATGGTAGGCCAGGGTTTCGCGCTGGCGCTGCGGCAGGGTCCGGAGTGCGGCCCACAGTCCGTCGTGCTCGCCGGGCCCCGGCGCAGCCCCGCCGCGGTCCGGCAGTTCGGGGACCAGGACCGGACGGCGCGCAGCAGCCCTGTGGACGTCAATCGCTTTGCGTTTGGCGATCGTCACCAGCCAGGCCTGCACATTCGCGCCCGGGGGCAGCGAGGGGTAGGCGCGCAGCGCCGCGAGGAACGTCTCCGACCACGCGTCCTCGGCGTCGTCCGGCCCCAGGACAGCCCGGCAGACGCGCAGCACCACGGCCCCGTGTTCCCTGACGATCGCTTCGAACGGTTTCACTTCCACATACTGTAGACGCGCGGCAGCGGTGTTTTGTGAGGCCGGTGCCCGCCGCCGCCATCACGTCACCTCAGCGGCCCGTACTCCCAGCCGGGACCGGGCCCGGCGGACGAAGGCCCCGCGGACGAAGGCCCCGCACCGTTCGCAGCGAACCCGGCGGATGGATCCGTTCCACCCAGCAGCGAGCGGGTCATGGCTTCGCGCTGCCCGGACAGGTCCGCCGCAGCAGCAAGAAGGTGCCCGTCCGCAGGATCTTCTCCGGCTTCAGCTGCCGCGAGGATGGCACGGCGCACCAGCTCCCGGGCAAATGACGCCGTCGCGCCGTCGGCCTGTTCCGCCACCGCTGCGAGGGCACCCGGGGAAAACACGCCGGCGGGAGCGTAGAGCTCCATGAGCCGGACGCGGTCCGCCGAACCGGGCAGCGGAATTTCGACGGCGAGATCCACCCGCCCGGGACGCTGGGCCAGGGCGGGCTCCAGGACGTCCACCCGGTTGGTGGTCATAATGAAGGCGATGTCTGCGTCGGCGTCGAGTCCGTCCAGGGCATCAAGGACCTGAAAGAGCAGCGGCTGCGGTCCGTGGCCCATGCTGCGGTCTTCGGCGACCAGGTCGATGTCCTCCAGGACCACCAGGGACGGAGCCATGGCACGGGCGAGGCTCGCCGCCTGCGAGATGGCGCCGAGCGCAGCGCCGGTGAGCAGGACCGCCGTCGTGCCCGGACTCTCGCTGAGCAGGTGCCGGACGGTGTGCGTTTTCCCTGTCCCGGGCGGGCCGTAGAGCAGGACTCCGCGTTTGAGGTGCTGGCCGGCGGCCTGCAGGCGTCCCCGGTGCCCGGCGATACCCAGGACGTGGCTGCGGACCCTCTCGAGGACGCCGTCGGGCAGGATTACCTTGTCCCTCGGGAGCGAGGGGCGCTGCAGGAAATTCACGCCTGCACCGCCGGGCCCGTAGGGATCGAAGCCAAGGGAGATGACCTGGCCCCGCAGGATGCTGTGGACCCTCAGGTGCTCCTGGACGGCTGCCAGGACAGCTGCCGCGGCGGGACGCTCGGCCGCCATAACGGCCAGCTGCACGTCGGGGCTGCCAGTCTGCGGATCGCCCTTTCTTTGCAGGACGGCTACCGGGACCCCGCCGTGCGAGAAGAGCCGCACACCGAGGCCTACCGCTTCCCGGCTGCTGTCGGGTCCGACTGCAATGTTGACGAAGTCCGGCTGGCCCACCGGGATATACCCATAGCCTTCCTCCTGCACAATGTCGGAGAGACCGAGGTGCTGACGCTGCTGTCCCCCGCCGAGGCCGATCAGCGTACTCTCCGGGTCCTGGGCAGCTATCTGTTCCATGGCAATGTCCACGTCGGCAAAGCGGTGGAACGGAATCGATTCCACCACGATCGGCACGTCCTGGGCAGGCAGCCCGAGGTGGTCGCTGAGGGCATCCCGAAGGCGCTGCCGGTCTGAGGACGCGGCACGCTGCTGCTGGGCCAGTTCGACGGCGGTGTTAAAACTGGCCAGGAAGTCGGCGAGGTTTTTCTCCATGGCCGCAGACCCTATCAGTGGAAGGCGCCCACACCTGCGATTGAGCGGCCCAGAATCAGGGCGTTGATGTCATGCGTGCCTTCGTAGGAGTAGACCGCTTCCGCGTCCGCATGGAAACGCGCGACGCCGGTGTCCAGCGTGATCCCGTTACCGCCGACGACTTCGCGCGCCAGTGCGGCGGTCTCCCGGAGGGAGGTGCACGTGAACATCTTGGCCATGGCTGAGTCCTCGTCCCGGAAGATGCCTTCTTCCTGGCGCTGGGTCAGGCGGACCACCATTCCCAGCGAGGCCGTCAGGTTCGCCAGCATGGTGGCGAGTTTCTGCTGGGTGAGCTGGAAGGAGGCCAGCGGCTTACCGAACTGCTCGCGCTCCAGGGTGTACCGGACGGCTGCCTCGTAGGCGCCGGCCTGCATGCCGGTGGCTATCCAGGCGACGTCGGAGCGCAGCCGGCGCATGAGGGAAGCAACGTCCCTGAACGAGTTGATGCCCGCCAGCCGGGCGGAGTCCGGCACCCGTACCCCGCGCAGTTCAATGTCGAAGTTCTGCATCATCCGCAGCGAGGTCTTGTGCAGGATCTTCGTGAGCGTGACGCCCTCGGCTTCCCGCGGTACCAGGAACGCCTTGACCTGCCCGTCGGCGGCGTCCCGCGCGAAGACGGCCAGCACATCGGCGGTCCCGGCACCGCCGATCCAGCGCTTGGCGCCGTTGATGATCCAGCTGTCCCCGTCACGGCGGGCGGAGGTCGCCAGGCCGCCGGCAATGTCCGATCCGTGCTCCGGTTCGGTGAGCGCGAAGACACCGGTGTACTCGAAGGAGCGGATCTTCGGGTCCAGCTCGGCTGCCTGCTCCGGGCTGCCGCCGTGCAGCACAGTGGAGCGGAACAGGCCGGACTGCGCGTTGTAGTACGTGGCCACGGAGGCGTCCGTGCGGGCCAGTTCAAAGTTCCGGAACCCGCCGTAAAGCGCGGAGGTGCGGCCCTGGCTGTCAGTCGCACCGTCGGGGGCCATCAGGTTCAGGTCCACGAGCGGCTGGCGGATCTGTTCCGGGAATTCTCCGGCTTCCCAGTACCCGGCCAGCAGCGGGGAGACCTGTTCATCCAGGACCGTGCGCAGCTTGGACAGGACCTCAAGTTCCGGAGCGGAGAGGAGTTCGGCGTAGCCGTACCGGTCGGAGCCGTAGAGGTCCGTCATGATCCCAGCCCGAGCAGCCGGACCGCGTTCTCCTTCAGGATCTTGGGCCGGACCGCGTCCTTCATGTCCAGGGCGTCGAAGTCCCGGCGCCACCGGTCGGGTGTGATCAGCGGATAGTCCGAGCCAAAGAGGACTTTGTCCTGCAGCAGCGAATTAGCGTGCCGCACCAGGTTCGCCGGGAAGTACTTGGGCGACCAGCCGGAGAGGTCGATCCAGACGTTGGCCTTGTGCGTGGCGACGGCAATCGCCTCATCCTGCCAGGGCACCGAAGGGTGCGCCATGATGATCTGCAGGTCAGGGAAGTCCGCAGCCACGGCGTCGAGCAGCATGGGGTTGGAGAGGCCCAGCTTCAGGCCGAATCCGCCCGGGAGGCCGGACCCAATGCCGGTCTGGCCGGTGTGGAAGAGGGCCGGAACTCCGAGGTCCTGGATCAGGGACCAGAGCGGATAGAAGCTGCGGTCACTTGGATCGAAGTTCTGCACGGTGGGGTGGAACTTGAATCCGCGCACCCCGTAGTCCCCGGCCAGCACCCTGGCGCGGGCAAGTGCGTCCGTACCGGAGGTGGGGTCCACCGAGCCGAACGGGATCAGGACATCGTTGTTGCGGGCGGCGCCTTCGGCAATGTCCTCGCTGGAGTTCGGCGGGTGCCCCAGTGCCTTTGATGCGTCGACAGTGAAGACGACGGCGGCGGTCTTCCGCTCCCGGTAATAGGCCGCAATCTCATCCAGGCCGGGGCGGGGGCCGTCCGTCTTGAAGTGCTTGGACGCCGCGTCGACCAGCGGCTGGGGAAGGGCGTTGTGCCCGTGATCATCCACTTCAATGTGGACGTGGGTGTCAATGGCATCCAGGGCCGCGACGTCGAGGCCGAGTGTGTAAACCATGAATGGGGCACTTCCTGTTGCAGCTGACCAGCGGATTTACCCCATCCTGTCGACATTAGTTGAGAAAGTCAACGGTTTTCCGCCCTTTCGGCTACGGGGCTAGGGCAGCTCGCCGGTAAGCCTGTCCCGGATGAAGGCCGACGCCTGGTTGAGCCCGGTGATTTCCACGGACTTGCCGCGCGAGCGGTACTTCTCCGCGATTGAATCCAATGCCGCGACCGTCGAGGCGTCCCAGACATGCGACCCACTCATGTCGATCACCACCTCGCTGGGATCCAGTGCGTACTCGAACTGCGTGTAGAGGTCATTGGAGGAGGCGAAGAAGAGCTCGCCGTGCACCAGGTACGTGACCGTGCCGCCGTCGTCCGCCAGCGTGCGCTGCACGGTCACAAAGTGGGCCACACGCCGGGCGAACAGCACCATGGCGGCCAGCACGCCGGCCCCCACGCCGATCGCCAGGTTGTGCGTGATCACCGTGGCCAGCACGGTAATCAGCATGACGGCGGTCTCCGATTTGGGCATGCGGCGCAGGGTGGAGGGTCGGATGCTGTGCCAGTCGAACGCGGCCCAGGCCACGAAAATCATCACGGCGACCAGCGCGGCCATGGGAATCAGAGCCACCACGTCGCCGAGCACCACCACCAGGACCAGCAGGAAAACTCCGGCCAGGAACGTCGAGATCCGGGTGCGCGCGCCGGAGGCTTTCACGTTCATCATGGTCTGGCCGACGACGGCGCAGCCGCCCATGCCGCCGAAGAACCCGGTGACAATGTTGGCGATGCCCTGCCCGGCCGCTTCCCGCGGCTTCGACGAACGCGTGTCCGTGATGTCATCCACCAGCTTGGCGGTGAGCAGGGATTCGAGCAGCCCGACGAACGCCATGGCCACTGCGTAGGGCAGGATCCGCTCCAGGGTTTCAAGGGTCAGCGGCACGTCCGGGAACAGCAGCGCCGGAAGCGACTCCGGCAGCTCACCCTTGTCCCCCACCGTGGGAATGTTCCAGCCCGCGGCAACCGCCGCGATCGTGAGCAGGACAATCGCCACGAGCGGGGCGGGCACCGCCGTCGTCAGCCGCGGCAGCAGGAACACAATCAGGAGCCCGACGGCGACAACCGGGTAAACCAGCCACGGCACGCCAATCAGCTCAGGCAGCTGCGAGGAAAACACCAGGATGGCGAGTGCGTTCACGAAGCCAACCATCACTGAACGGGGGATGAACCGCATCAGCTTCGCGACGCCCACCAGGGCCAGCAGGATCTGCAGGATCCCGGCCAGGATCACCGTTGGCACCAGGTATTCGACCCCGTAGGTGGCCACCACGGGCGCGATCACCAGGGCGACTGCGCCGGTAGCCGCGGAAATCATGGCCGGCCGGCCGCCGACGAAGGCAATGGTGACGGCCATGGTAAAGGACGCGAACAGGCCCATGCGCGGATCAACGCCGGCAATCACCGAGAACGCGATCGCCTCCGGAATGAGCGCCAGCGCGACGACGAGCCCCGCCAGAACTTCGGTTTTCAGCAGCCGCGGCGAACGCAGGGTGCTCAGCACCGTCTGCCGGGGTGCGGGGGCGGTGTCCGGTGCGGGGAGGTGTGCAGGGCCTGGGGCAGGAAGGGACAAGGCGGTTCCATTTCGAGTGCGGGGAAATCCGGCGGCCGGGGCGGAGTGCCGGGGCCGTTCATCGGATCCGGTTCCAGATTACCGCCGCAGCCGCCGCCCCGATTCCCCGCGGCAGCGGGCACGTCTGGCAATAATGGGTGCCATGCCTGAACCCCTGCCGCCCTGGCCCTCCCCTGCACCCAGCCATGGCTGGGTCAGCCTGCGTGCCGTATGCGAGTCCGATGCCGGCATGGCAATGGCGCTGGCCGAGGATCCCTACGTCTCTGCGACGGGAACTCTCCCATACCGCGCGGACAGGGACGAAGCGCTGGCTTGGGTGAAGCGCCAGCAGCACCGGCACAGCGAAGGCAGGGGCTTCTCCTTCACAATCGAGGACGTCGGTGCCCGCGTCCCGGTAGGGCACTGCGGTCTGTGGCTGTCACATCTGGCCGACGGCTATGCGAGCGCCGGTTATGCCATTGCCCCACCCTTTCGACGGAGTGGATTTGCCGTCGAGGCGCTCACCGCACTGACCGGTTTCGCCTGGTCGCTGGCCGGCCTAGATCGAATAGACCTGTTCATTGAGCCGTGGAACGCCGGATCCATTCGGACAGCCGAACGGTCCGGATACACGAGGCAGGGCTTCCGCAGCGGTTATCAGCTGGCCGGGGGTGGGCAGAGGGACATGCTGGTTTTCTCGGCCACACGGTCCGGCGGACCGTAAAACTCGTTCGTTCGTCTCGGGATATCCCTCCGGATTGGGCTCGGCTGGCCAGGTGGACAGTGTGGTGCCGCCACGATTTCCTGCGTTTGGGGACTTCCCTGCCCCGTCGGGACTTTCCTGCGCGGCTCCGCGGCAGGAAAGTCCCAAAATGGCAGGAGAGTCCCAGACTCGATGGATTGTCCCCAAACGGAGCGAACCGTTGGCGGCTTCTTCCCCGCAGCGCCGGATGCCTCTCGCCGCCTTGACGCGCTCTACGCAAACCCAAAGGAAAAACTCAGCCAGCCTGCAGCAGGCCACTGATCTCCTTTAGCGGCGCCCACGCTCCGTCCTCCGAGTTGGATACCAGGGCAAGGGTCAGATCTGCTTCGGGGTAATACCCCAGGAATGCGCTGACCCCGGCGTTGATGCCGTCCTTGTAAAGCAGGCTGGTGCTCCCGTCTGCGTCCAGCCGGAATTCCAGTCCGTAGCCGTAGTGCAGCTCACCGGCCTCCAAATCCGAGTGCTTGACCTGCGGGCTCAGGAACGCGGCAGTGGATTCGGCGGACAGCAGCTTTCCGTCCCGGACGGCGTCGAGGAACCGGACCAGGTCCGCCGCCGTCGCGTGCGCTCCCCCGTCGGGAGAGCCGATCGGCGGGTAGCTGAAAATGTTCTGCCGCCAGGAGACCACTGTCCCGGCCTCGTCGCGGACCGGGTCCCATCCCTCGGCGACATTAGGGGCGGCGTCGCGCATGGAAAAGAAGCCGGAATCCTGCATACCCGCCGCACCGAAGACATGTTCCCGGACGTAGTCCCGGTAGCTCGTACCGGTAACGGCTTCCAGCGCCAGCCCGGCGAGGATGTAGCCGCAGTTGCAGTAACGGCAACCGTTTCCCGGTGCGAAGTTTGGCTCCTTGTGCACGAACTGCGGCAGAAAATCTGCGGTCTTTGTGACCGAGTAGGTGGGTTTGTCCACCCAGAGGTCTTCGTAGGATTCGCCGGCTTCTTCATCGGCATCGTCGCCGATGCCGGAGGTATGGGTCAGGAGCTGCCCGATGGTGATCTTCGGATCTACCCGGGTGCCCTCCAGCGCAACGAACCGGCCAATTGGGGAATCAAGCGCCAGAGTCCCGGCGTCCACCTGCTGCAGCACGGCGACGGAGGTGAACAGCTTGGTGATGGAAGCGACGTCGAACCGCGTACCCAGTGAGACCGGCACATTCCAGCGGCGGGAGGCCACACCGTAGGCGCCTTCGTGGAGGACCCGGCCGCCGCGGGCCAGCTGGACAGTTCCGGAGAAATCATGACGGGACGCGGCGTCATAAAGGATCCGGTCCACGGCGGGAAGAACAGTGTCTGGGAACATAACCGAATACTAATGCGCAGCGGAAAATGCCTGTTCGCTGCGGGTACCGGAAGGAGTTCGCATTTTGTTTACCGGCCTGAGCGCTTTCCCCCTGACACCGCTGCAGGACGACGCCGTGGATGAGGCTTCCTTCTCTGCCCTGGTGAGCCGGGTGGCGGAGTCGGAGGTCGATTCGATCGCGGTGCTGGGCTCCACCGGTTCCTACGCCTACCTGAGCCCGGAAGAGCGCCGGCGCGTCGTACAGCTGGCCGCCGCTTATAGGGGATCGAAACCGCTGATCGTCGGCGTCGGGGCCCTGCGCACTTCTCAGGTCCTGGCCAATCTCCGCTGCGCCGAGGAAGCCGGTGCCGCCGGAATCCTGCTGGCTCCGGTGAGCTACCAGGTGCTGACGGACGAGGACGTGTACGGCCTGTTCCGCGATGTCACGGCCGCTACGGATTTGCCGGTCATTGTTTACGACAACCCCGGCACGACCCATTTCACGTTCAGCACCGCGCTCTACGGAAAGATCACCGAGCTGCCCGGCATAGCCTCCCTCAAGATTCCCCCGGTTTCCGCTGCCGCTGCTGCCGCACGAGTCGCAGAAGTCCGTGCCGTCATTCCGGAGCATGTGAGCATTGGAATCTCGGGCGACGCAGCCGCCGCAGACGCCTTGAATGCCGGCTGCGACACCTGGTATTCAGTTCTGGCAGGCACACTGCCTGAACCTGCCTGCAGGATCATGCGTGCCGTTACCGAGGGCCGGCACGACGACGCCGCAGCAGAGTCTGCTCACCTGTCGCCTCTGTGGAAGCTCTTCGCTGAACATGGCAGCCTCCGGGTGATCGCTGCCACCACAGAGCACCTGGGCCTGGCCGCGCAGAACTGCCTGCCGCTTCCGCTGCGGGGGCTGGAAGCGGAAGTGCGCAGGCAGGTGGCCGCCGCCGTCGAGTCGCTGGGGCTAACCGCCTAGCCGGCCGGTTTCCGCGGAGCTACCCCAGCATGTCCGGGCCATACTCGGCGAGGTCCTTCTCGATCCGGGCCTGTGTGTCCAGCAGCTCCGGCAGGAACTCGTCCTGCAGCCGGTCCAGCGAGACGCGGGCGGTGTGGGCGGCGACATTGATTCCTGCGATGACCGTCCCCGCCGAGTTGCGCAGCGGGGCGGCAATCGTGCGCACTCCGACTTCGATCTCCTGGTCCATAAGGCACCAGCCCTGCTCGCGGATCCGGTCAAGGTCTTCGGTGAATCCACCGTCCTGCGGGATCTGCGGCGCGGGAGCAAGCTGCTGACGGCGCTGCAGGTACGCCTGCAGCACGGCCGGCGGCAGGTTCGCCAGCAGGACCCGCCCCAGGGCGGTGATCACCGGATCGATCCGCGTACCCACCTGGACGTTGAACGTCATGATGCGCTGCTGCGCAGAGGCCCTGGCGATGTACACGGCGTTGTCGCCGTCGAGCACCCCAACCGAGCATGCCTCGCGCAGCTTCGCGTTTAGTTCGGAAAGGTAGGGATTCACCAGCGCCGGGAGCTCCCCTGACGTCAGGTAGGAACCGCCCAGGTCCAGGACCCTGGGACGCAGACGGAACCGCCCGTCCTCCTGGCTCACATAGCCCAGTGCCTGCAGCGTCAGCAGGAAGCGCCTGGCACTGGGCTTGGAGAGCCCGGTAGCCTCCGCGACTTCCGTCAGCGTCATGGTGCGCCGGTCGCTGTTGAATGCCTTGATCACCGAGAGTCCTTTGTCCAGCGACTGGACATAATCTCCGGGGGCGATCGGGTGCACGAACCTGCTCGGGTCCATGCCCCTCCCTTCTGGCCTGCCCTTTGGCAGACCGGCGCTGATGCTCTGTCGATTCATGTGCCGGACCTGCCGCCGGGCAACTTCACTCTAACTGCGCGTCGAGAGGTAGGAAGCTACCACCTTGTTGAAATCTTCGGCGCGCTCCACCTGGCTCCAGTGCCCGCACTGCGAAAAAAGGTGAAGGTCAGCGTGGGGGATGACGTCCAGCAGCTGCAGGCTTCGGCTCATGGGAATGACTTTGTCCTCGCGCCCGTGGATAAGCAGCACCGGGATGTCGAGTTTGGAGAGCACATCCATGTCCAGGGGCAGAGTCTCGCGGTCAGTATCCCTGGCGGCTACCACGGCCCGGAAACGCTCCGTTGCCCCTTCCCGGGACGCTGCAGCGTAGCGCGAATTCACCAGTTCCTCAGATACCAGGGACGGGTCAACCACAAAGTCCAGCAGGGCCTGCCGAATCCCGTCCGGCGTCATCTTCGGCTTCGCGTGGCTGGCCAGGGCCTTGGTGCGCGGGGCGCCGCCGGTTCCCATCGAGATAATCCCCGCCAGACGTTCCGGGTGGTCGATCGCGAACTGGAACGCGACCCATCCGCCCAGGGAGTTGCCGACCAGCCAGGTCTTTTCGATCCCGAGCGCATCCAGGATGCGCACAACGTGCTCCACCCACGCCTTGATGCCGAACTCGCTGTCCGGCGCTTCGATTGTCTGCCCGAACCCCAGCAGGTCGACGGCGATGGTCCGGCAGTGCTTGGAGAGCTCGGGGAGGTTCAGCCACCAGTTGGCCGCAGCCGAGACGCCGCTGCCTGACCCATGCAGGAAGACGACCGGGGTTCCCTCCCCCAGCTCGTGATAGTGGGTCAGTTCACCGGGCGCGGTTTCCACCCAGGCGTCCTCCAGACCGAAAAACGGATCTGTGGTGAAGTCCGGAATCGTCAGAGTTTCCATCTCATATTCCCTTCGGCGCGAAACCCGCGACCAGTCCCATACCGGTCACCCAGCGGTGCACCGGCTCGTATGCCACGGTCTCCACGGGCCCGTCCCAGGCGCCCAGGCCCGCTATCCAGCAGCGCACCTCATGGGCGCCGTTGCCTGCTGCCGCTTCCATTTCGTCCGGGTTGATTGCCAGCAGCGCCTCGACGTCGCCGCCGGTGAGGTATTTCAGGAATTCCCGGTCCCAGGTGTCATTGATGTCCCCTTCAACGCCCTGGGCAATTCTCTCGGCCAGACCTGCCTCGCGTGCGGCGTTGTATTCCACAACCGTGTCCCGCCCGTCGATGAGGAATTCCCGGGTCTCGGCATCAATCGAAGGGTCGTAGGGAGAGGATGCCTTGACCCAGTGGGACAACCCGCCGGATGAGATGACCAGCACCCGAAGGTCTTCCTCCAGCTCCCGGATGGCCTTACCGACTGCCTGCCCAAACTCATAGGACCGGGCGAAGGAGGGCCGGGGGGCCGCACCGCAGTCCACCATGATGGGCAGTACGGGAACAGTCTTTTCGGGGAGCAGCACTTCGTAGGGCTGGACGATTCCGTGGTCGATTCCCATCCGGAGCGAGAACGCCGGGTCAAAACCCTGTTCCCGGACGTTTTCAACGACCTTACGGCCGATTCCCTCCATATAAGGGACAGATCCCTTGTGGCTGCCGTAATCTCCGAAACTGACAATCTCGCCTGCACCAACGCAGAACGCGGGCATCAGGTCGAAGAAAAAGTTGCGCATGTGATCGGGGCCGAAGATGACCACCAGGTCCGGTGCGAGTTCCTGCACCTTTTCCTTGATCTTCAGCGCACCGGCTGCGAAGTCCGCACCTGGACCCTCGACGTCGAAGGATTCATCCCAGAACGGGGAATGGGACATGGCGACATAGCCAACAATCTCTGCCATCTGCTTCTCCTCTTACTTGCTCGTCAGGGTTTTGGTCTTTACCGGCAGCACCGCACTGAATCTGCGGGTCATCGTGTTCGCCTGACCGGCGGTGCACGTGGCTGCGAGGTACCGGTCCGGCCGGATCACGATGATGTCGCGGTCTGCCCTGGTACGTGCCCAGTCACGGAAGCCGCCCTGGACGTCGTCGAGCACCACGGTCTCCGAGCCGGCGCTGAGCATGTGGCTGCCTGCGCGGGACCGGTTTACCCGCAGGAAGCGGGCGCCGAGCGAACGCCAGTACTGAAGGGACTCCTCATCCAGGTGGTCAGCGGGATCGGTGTTGATTCCGACGAGGGCAAACCAGTCCCCCGCCGCTTCGTCGAACTTCACGCGTTCCCCGGATGGGAGCTCCACATCGGGCTGGATGAACATCCGCCCCACGGGGTCCTTCGGTGACGGGTCCAGGACAACGCCCTCGGCGTAAAACGGCATGGGCTTGAACTTCATCTGCAGCAGGTAGTCACGCGTCGCGGGAATCCGCTGCATTGCGCGCAGCCCGTAGCTGCGCAGCTTTTCACCCGCCATCGTCTTGGGTCCGTAGACACGGCCCAGGGTGGTGGCAAGTTCCACCAGGGCCCGGGCGTGGCCGCGCCGTTCCTGGCCGTAGGTCTCCAGGACGCCGGGTTCGGCACCGTGGCGGACGACGGCGGCAAGTTTCCAGGCAAGGTTGGCCGCGTCCCGGATTCCGGAGTTCATGCCCTGCCCAAACCACGGCGGCTGCAGGTGGGCGGCGTCCCCGGCAAGGAACGCGCGTCCCACCTTGAACCGGTCCGCAACCCGGGAATGGTGTGAGTACACCCTGGAGCGTTCCAGGCCGGGCATGGGGCCGGTCCAGTTGAAGTGTGTGCGGATCAGCTTTTCCACAGCCTCGGGGCGGACCATCTGCTCGTCCGTCTCATCATCGTTGAGCCGGAACTCGAAACGCCGGTATCCGAAGGGGAGGTCGATGGAGACGAACGGGCGTTTGCTGCTGATGTAGTTGCCGGAGAATGGCGCGTGGTAGGTGGAGTCCTTGATGTCCACTACAAGCCAGCGGGCGCCGAGGGTGCTGCCTTCAAGGACGGCACCGATCAGCTTGCGTACGGTGCTGCGCCCGCCGTCAGCTCCCACCACATACTGGGCGGTGATTGTCTCTTCCGTTCCGTCAGCCCCGACGACGTGGGCTTCCACTCCGTCACCGGTTTCCCGCATGCCCACAAGCTCGCGTTCCAGCAGCAGCTGCACATGCTCGAAACGCTCCAGTCCGGTCCGCAGCTTGGTCTCCAGCATTGGCTGCAGGAAGGAGTTGCGCCGCGGCCAGCCGAAGGGCTGTCCCGAAGGAGCGATTTCGGCGAGCTTCGTCTGGTTCGAATCGAACCAGACGAGCGCCTGGTTCTGGATCATGTCTGCATGGACTTCCCGGCCCAGGCCGCAGGCCTGGAAGACACGCAGGGATTCGTCGTCCACGCCCACGCCGCGGGGATAGTCGATGACGGCGGGTGCGCGGTCAAGCAGGATGGTGCGGACCCCGTACACGCCGAGCAGGTTGGCGATCGTTGCTCCGCAGGGCCCCGCACCGACAATAAGGACTTCGGTATTCATTGGTAGTACTCCTGGATTGGGTACGCCGGCAGGCTGTGCCGGCCTACCGCCTAGAACTTGGTGCTGAGCAGCTGGAGGGTGGAGCGGTAGCCTTCGGCCCCGGGGTACGGAAGGCGCACGGGGTCGCCGATAACCTCGGCGCCTGCCGGCAGCGGCGCTTCAGGCATGGTTCCGAATTCGAAAACATGCTCGGCGACTGATGCCTGTCCCTCGGCGCTGAACATCCATGCGACCAGCAGGCGGGCGGCGTTGGGGTTGGGTCCGCCGTCGAGCACACCGTAGGCCACGTCGGAGAAGTACGCGCCGTCAGTCATGGCGGAGAATCCGAGCGGGGCGCCCTGTTCGACCTGGCGCATGTAGCTGCCGTAGCCGGCGACGAACGCGAGGTTGGTTTCGCCGGTGACCGTCGCCTGGAGTGCGTTTGCCACTGACGGGAAAATCTTGGGCTTGGACTCTGCCTTGAAGGAGTCGATCCACGCTTCGTCGATTACGCCCTCCTCCAGTGCCGCGGAAAGGACCTGGGGGGTCACCCCGGACTGCTTGGGCGTTGCCGTTGCGATCTTGCCGGACAGGTCAGCTGCGAGCAGGTCATCCCAGGTGGTGGGCACTTCATCTGCGCTCAGGGCCTTGGTGTTGTAGGCCGTCGCGTACAGGTGCTGGGACGGGACGCTCCATGCCTCGTCCGGTCCGATGAAGGCGGGGTCCAGTTCTTCCGTGCCGAAGGGCCTGTACGGAGTGAGGTAGTCCTTCTCCTTGTAGCGTTCAACGTCGGAGACGCCGATGTGCACCAGGTCCGCCGCGAAACCGCCCGCGATCTGCTCTCCTTCGAGGCGCGAGTCCAGTTCCTGTCCGAAGATGTCCGAGGTAACGATCTCGATCCCGGGATAGGCAGCCTTGAAGTCCTCGTAGACGGCGGCATACAGGTCTTCGGTCGGACCGTAGATAACAACCTGACCTTCATCCTGGGCTGCTTCATAGAGCTCTTCGACGCTGGTGGCCGCGGGGGCCGCTGCAGCCTCCGGTTCGGCGCCCCCGCAGCCGGAGATGAGCAGGGCGGATGCCGCGGCGAGCGCAGCGAAAGTGCTGGTCTTTTTCATGAGTGGTCCTTCGTTATGCGAGCGGTTAAGCGAGCGCGGAGATCCGCGGGGAGGAGGTAGTGCGCTGGCCGCCTTTTCGGGTGCCTTCGACGACGACGACGGTTCCCTCCGGCGGGAGTCCGACGGCGGTCTGTCCGGGATGGATGTCCTTCGCGTAGCCGGGGCGGACACGGGCAACGATCTCCGCTGCGCCGTCGCTCAGCACGATTTCCACGTCGTCACCCAGGTGGGCCTTAGACAGCACGGTGCCGGTGAAACCGTTTTCGGAGAAGCTGCCGTCGCTGGGTTCCACCCGGACCAGGCGGGACCTGGTGGCCACGGTGACCGTGCTGCCCGGCTCCAGCCGGGAGGAGGTGACCGCGGTGAAACGGTTGCCGTTGCCGACTTCCACGCTGGCCCGGTCGTCGGATGATTCAAGGACGGTGGCGTCGAAGAAGTTGTCGAACCCCACGAACTCGGCGACGAAGGCCGTTTTTGGAGCCACGAAGACGTCCCGGGGGGCGCCTTCCTGGACGATCTTGCCGTCCTGCAGCACCAGGACGCGGTCGGCGAGGCCGCCGGCGTCCTCCTTGTCATGGGTTACGTAGACGGCCGTGGCGCCCAGATGCTGCTGGATCCGGCGTACTTCACGGCGCATCTGTGCCCGGAGGTTGGTGTCCAGGCTGGAGAGGGGCTCATCGAGCAGGAGGAGCCGGGGACGCGGCACCACTGCGCGGGCCAGGGCGACGCGCTGCTGCTGGCCGCCGGAGAGCGTGCCGGGATAGGAGTCGCGGAAGTCCCACAGATCCACCATCACCAGCGCCTCACGGACGCGATCGTTAATCTCCCGCTTCGGAGTCTTCGCCCGCTTCAGGGGGTAGGCAACGTTCTCGAAAACGGTCTTGTGCGGCCATAGGGCAAAACTCTGGAAGACCATTCCCAGCTTGCGCTGTTCGGGAGCCTTGTTGATGCGGCCGGCACCATCGAAGACGGCGTCGTCACCGAGGTAGATGGTGCCGCCTTCCGGGCTTTCCAGGCCTGCGATCGAGCGCAGGAGGGTGCTCTTGCCGCAACCTGAGGGGCCCAGCAGGCAGATGAACTCTCCGTCCTCGACGTCGAGACTGACGTGGTCCAGCACAGTTTTGGTACCGAAGGACTTGTGCAGGTCCCGGATTGAGATGCCGGTCATTGGGGAACTCCTTGGACTTCCGCGGCGGTGCGGGTAGAGGAACGGCGGACGAGGGCCCGGACAAGCAGCCAGGCCAGGAATGCAGCCCCGGCGAGCGCGGCCATGGCACAGGTGAAGATGACATAGAGGGCGGAGGCGAGGACAGTTTCTCCGCTGTTGTAGAAGCCGAAGCTCACGGTGGCGATCATTTCCGTGCGGGCGCTGCCCAGCAGGATCGGGACGTCGAGGATGCCGGACATGGTGATGGCGACGAGGAACCAGGCGGAGATGAGGCTCGGCCCCATCAGGCGCACCGTGACGGTTCCGACGGCCCGGAGGAAGTTGTCCCCGGCGATGCGGGCGGCTTCTTCCATGTCGACGCCGATCTGGGCCAGGGCGCCTTCCAGCGTGCGGGTGGCCAGCGGCACCGTTGCCACGGCGAGGCCGATCACCAGGATCCACACCGTGCCGTACAGCGAACGGGTTCCGGGGGTGAGCAGCACCGACCACAGGAACGCCAGACCCAGCACCAGTCCCGGCATGGCTGCCGGGACCCAGGAGGCCAGCTGGATGAAGCGGCCAAGCTTGCCCTTCATCCGCACGAAGGCAAAGCTGACCACCAGGGCGAGCACCACCGTGAGGACGCCGCCGACGGTGGAGACGATGATGGTTGTCTGCAGTGCCTGCATCACGTTGGGGGTGTTGAGCAGGCGCTCAATGTTCTGCAGAGTGAGGGTCGGAGCACCCAGATACGGCTGGAACGCGCTCAGAATGACCTGGGCAATCGGCAGCACCAGGGCAATGAAGAAGTGCAGCAGCATAATGCCGACAACCACCGGCATCCATTTGCCCGTGCTGCGCAGGTTTGTTCCCTTGGAACGGCCTCCGACGGAGGTGTAGGTCTTCCCGCCGCCGGTCAGCTTGAGCTGGAGGAGTACCAGAGCCGCCAGGATCACCACGATGACCAGTGAGGACGCGGATGCAGCCGGGTAGTCTGCCTCGTAGCCGCCCCGCAGGTAGTCGTAGATGTGCGTGGCGTAGACGTTGATGCCTGCGGGAAGGCCCAGGACAGCCGGCGTTTCAAAGGCTTCGAGTCCCTTGACGAAGACAAACAGGCTGGCGGCTGCCAACGCAGGGAGCAGCGCCGGCAGTTCGATGCCGAAGAAGGACTGGGCCCGTGAGGCTCCGCCGATTCTGGCTGCCTCCTCCAGGGCGGAGTTCTGGTTGCGGAAGGCGCCCAGGACAATCATGTAGGCCAGCGCGCCGGCTTTGAGGACGGTCACCAGAACCAGTCCGAACCAGCTGCGGGTGTTGAAGGCCTCGGCCAGTCCGTCCATGCCGATAAAGGCAAAGAACCTGTTGATAAGTCCGGACTGTCCGGCACCGAGCATGGCCCAGCTCAGGGAGTAAAGCACGGTGGGCATGGCCACGAGAATGACCATTACCGGGGTAATGAAACGGCGGAACGGGACGTCCATCCGGGTGTTCACAGTTGCGAAGAAAATCGCCACCGCCATAGAGAGAACGGTGATCACCACGGAATAGAGCATGGTGGAGCCCAGGGCTTCGTAAGTCCGGGGATCGTTGAAAAGCCGTTCGAATCCCGAGAGCGTCCACCCGGTGTTCCCGGCCAGGGGTGAGGTGTTGAAGGCTCCGTAAATCAGCATTCCGAGGGGCCAGACAAACAACCACGTGAAAACCAGCAGGCAGATTGCCTTGCCGGCCTTAGCGGCCACTGAGCCGGGACGGATGCGGGAGGAGGACCCGGACATGGTCAGCGCACTCATGGCACACCCCCTTTCCAAATATGAAGTACGCATTGCGTACAGCGGTTACATATTTCGTACGTTGATTTATGCTAGTGATTCATCTCACGCCGCGTCAATCGAGTCTTGAGTCGCACGTCACATATCTGCCAGTTGGGCGAAGACGCCTCTGGGGAGAAAGCAGGAAGCTTGGAAACTTCGGAAATCACCGCCATCGTTGACGAACTGGTTGCCGCCGGGACCAGCCGGGTGCCGGTCAAACGCCTCACCGCCCGCTACCCCGGCATGAGCGTGGAAGACGCCTACCGGGTACAGAACGCGTGGCGGGAGCGCTGCGAAGCCGCCGGCCGCCGGCTGGCCGGACGCAAGATCGGCCTCACATCCCGCGCCATGCAGGCAGCCACCGGCATCACCGAGCCGGACTACGGAATCATTTTCGAAGACATGATCCTGGAGAACGGCGCCACCATTGAGTGGGAAAAGTTCACCCACCCGCGCGTTGAAGTGGAACTGGCATTCAAGCTGGGCAAGGACATCTCCGGGCCGGGCGCCACCATCTTCGACGTACTCAATGCCACGGACTACGTCATCCCCGCCCTGGAAATCCTTGATTCCAGGATTGAGATGGAAGGACGCACCATCGTGGACACCATCTCCGACAACGCAGCCCTTGGCGCCATGGTTCTTGGCGGCAGCCCGGTACGCCCCATGGATGTGGACCTCCGCTGGATCTCCGCCATCCTCTACAAAAACCAGACAGTCGAGGAAACCGGCGTGGGCGCGGGAGTCCTGAACCACCCTGCCGCCGGGGTCTACTGGCTCGCCAACAAGATTGCGGCGCACGGGGACGGCCTGAAAGCAGGGGAAGTCATCCTGGCGGGCTCGTTTACCCGCCCCATGTGGGTCCACGCCGGCGACACGGTGCTTGCTGACTACGGACCCCTGGGAACCATCACCTGCCAGTTCGCCTAACCCCCTCCATCGAGATGACAGAAACGGCTCGTTACAGCCCTCATAAGAGCCTTATCTGCCATCTCGATGGGGGGATGCGACACGGGCACGGAGTAATCAGTAAGCTGATAATCCACCAAAATCCCCAGGAGGAATGCCCATGTCACCGTCCCGCGCCGACCTGCAGCGCACCGCTTCGGAGGTCTTCGGCTGGGAGGACTTCCGGCCGGGGCAGCTTGAGGCAATGGAAGCGGCCGTTAACGGGCGGGATGTCATCTGTGTGATGCCCACCGGGGCAGGAAAATCGGCCGTTTACCAGGTGCCGGCCATGACCCTGCCGGGCACCGCCGTCGTGATTTCACCGCTGATAGCGCTCCAGCGCGACCAGGCGGATGCGATCAATGAAGCTGCAGGCACCACCTGCGCCTTCGTACTGAACTCGGCCCAGCCGCAGGCGTACTGGGACGATGCGTGGGCCGCGGCCCGTGGGGACGACGGCGCAGGGAAGGCGAAGTTTCTTTTCCTTGGACCCGAGCAGGTGGCCCGGGAGGAAGTGCTGGAGCAGCTGCGTGGGCTGGACGTATCGCTGCTGGTGATCGATGAGGCGCACTGCGTTTCAGCCTGGGGACACGATTTCCGGCCGGACTACCTGCAGCTGGACCTCCTGGTCCGCGCCCTCGATAAACCGGTGGTGGCACTGACCGCCACAGCCGCGCCGCCCGTACGTGCGGAAATCGCCGACCAGCTGGGCCTGCGCAGTCCGCTGCAGATCTCCCTGGGCTTCGACCGGCCCAATCTTCACCTGGCGGCTGCACGCTACGAGGACGCCGAGGACAAGCGGCGGGCAGTGCTGGAGCAGGCCGGGCAGCACGCTTTTCCCGGCCTGGTCTACGTGGCCACCCGGAAGGAAACCGAGGAATACGCTGCGGCGATGCAGGAGTCGGGACTGCGTGCCGACGCCTACCATGCGGGCCGTAGCCATGAAGACCGGCACCGGATCCACGAGCAGTTCCTTGAGGATGGGCTGGACATTGTGGTTGCGACGACCGCGTTCGGGATGGGCATCGACAAGGCCAATGTCCGTTTTGTCATCCATGCGGACATTCCCGATTCCGTGGACAGCTACTACCAGGAGATCGGGCGCGGAGGGCGTGACGGCGAACCGACCGAAATCTTCCTGCATTACCGCCCCGAGGACCTGGGAATCCGCCGCTTCTTCGCAGCCAAGTCCCCCGATGAGGAGGCTTTGGCGAAACTCTTCAAGGCACTCAAGAAGCGCAGCGAGCCAGCGGACCCCACCAGCCTGCGCACCGAACTGGATCTGAGCCCCCGCCGGTTTTCCGCTCTGCTGGGCCTGCTGGAGCAGTCCGGTTCCATCCTGGCGTCCGAAGACGGTTACTCTGCGCGGCACGGCGTGGGTGCCAGGACTGCCGTCAAGGCGGCACTGGAGTTCTCCGAACAGCGCCGGAACATCGAAGAATCCCGGCTGGACATGATGCGCCAGTACGCCGAAACAGGTGAATGCCGACGCCGCTTCCTGCTGAACTATTTCGGTGAAGACGCCCCGGACATGTGCGGCTACTGCGACAACTGCGAGCGCGCGGAAGCAGAAGGCGAAGAGCTGGGACCGAAGGAATCCAACACGGCCCAACCGTTCCCCCTGCAGTCTGAAGTCATCCACTCCGAGTGGGGGCCCGGGACAGTCATGAGCTATGAGGACGAGACCGTCACGGTGCTCTTCGAAGCTGAGGGCTACAAGACGCTCTCTGTGGAACTGGTGCTGGAGAAGGGGCTGCTGCAGCCGGTCTGATCTTTCGTCTCCGGCAATTTGGGCTATTCCTGTACGACGCGGACCGTCTCCATGCTCGGGTCCGCCGGGTCGGGCAGCACCATTCCCGCCTTGGCACCGGATACCAAGTACTCGATCACGCGCCCGTTGATCCGTTCGCCGGGCAGAATGGCCGGCACCCCCGGCGGGTAGGGGGTTATCTGCTCCGCGGCGATCCGGCCGGCTGCCTCGGCGGCTGGAATCACCTCTACGGGACCGAAGAAGGCATCGCGCGGAAGCTGAACCGTCTCCATCTCCAGGTCCGCGGAATCGGGCAGGTCGACCCGAGCGGGGACCGGCAGGCCGGGAGCAGCCTCCACGAGTGAGTTCAGGGCGTCGAGAAGCCGGTCAGCACTCTGTCGGTTGTCCGCCTGCGAGAAAGTCGCTTCAATCCGCCGGTGGTCATTCAGCCCGACGTCGATCCTGGCCTTTTCACGCAGCCAGTCCGCAGCCTGGTAGCCGCTCACACCGAGCTGCTGGACATCGATCAGCACATGAAGCGGATCGAAAT
Source organism: Arthrobacter sp. 3Tela_A (assembly GCF_049311025.1). Classification (NCBI taxonomy): domain Bacteria; kingdom Bacillati; phylum Actinomycetota; class Actinomycetes; order Micrococcales; family Micrococcaceae; genus Arthrobacter; species Arthrobacter sp. 3Tela_A. Next base: position 51,350 of record NZ_JAXIOM010000007.1, on the reverse strand, counting down.
CGTGGGAGGCCTCCTCGCGGATGAGCTCATCATGCACTACCTGCATGTCCGGCAGACCATTGATCCTTTCACGTGTGCTATCGACCAGCTGGAGGGCTGCCTCCAGCTGCCTTTCACCGTGCCGGACCATTTGCCTGCGCCAGCCGTCCATGCCGGCGTAGATCAGCACATTCGTGCTGGTCGTGGCCAACAGGTCGGCACACTGCTTGAGGCGTATCGGGTCCACCAGCTGCCCCTGGAGGTGATAGACCGAACCCTGTTCAAAACCCAGACCCATTTTGTGCACGCTCACCACGCAGATATCGGCACCAGCATCCATGGCCCAGGTGGGGAGCGAGTCGTGGAACGGCAGATGCGCTCCCCAAGCTTCGTCAACAATCAGGGGCTTCCCGCGCCGATGGCAGATTTCGGCGATCGCCTGGATGTCTGCGCACGTTCCGTAAGGTGTAGGGCTGACGATCAGGCACGCTGCCGCGTCGGGATGGCGCTGCCACATCTTCTCCACCGCTTCGGGCGACGGCGGGTGGGCCAGGTGCAGTTCGTCGTCCCAGCGCGGGCGGATCCAGCGCGGCTGCAGGCCCGAGAGGATCAGTCCCGCAGTGACGGATTTGTGGGCGTCGCGGCCAATCAGGATGTCCCCGGTCCCGCGCGTAACCGCAAGGATGGCAGCCTTAACCGAGAGCGAGCTCCCGCAGGTTGAAAAGAAGGCATGCTCCGCACCTACGGCATCAGCCATCAGCTCCTGTGCCTCGGCCAGGTAGCCGTTGGAGGAGGAACGGTCATCCAGCCCGGCGGAGGCGAGGACATCATTTGCGAAGGTGTCGGCGCCAATGACGTCCAGTGTCCGCTTGTCCACTCCCCGGCCCTGCCGGTGGCCAGGCGGGGTGTATCCGTACCGGTCATCCCGGTGATAGGCCTCGAGTGCATCGAGGATTGGTGCTTTCCGCTGGTCCACGGTCCCCTCCTTTTAAACCCGGATTCATTCCGAAGGCTGGCCGTGGAAGGTCACCCTGGCTCCCACCCGCTGCATTGCATGTGCGCCGCCCCTCAAGCCTTCTGGGCCAGCTCGTACAGCTTCCGCAGCGCTGCCGCTTCGGTTTTCTCCAGCACCTCCGCCGGCTCTCCGTCGAAGGAATACTCGGCTGAGCCGGTTTCCCCAAACAGGCTCCAGCCGATGAACACGGTTCCGGCCGGCTTGCCTTCCAACGAACCGGGACCGCCCGCACCCGTTGTAGAGATGGTCAGGTCTGCATCGAAGAGCTTCGCTGCTCCTGCCGCCATTTCCTCGGCGCAGCGCGCGCTCACTACGGGTCCCTCACTGACGCCCAGCACGGTCTGCTTGATCTCCGTCAGGTAGGCAACAATTCCGCCGCTGAGCCATTCGCCGCTGTTACCGCCCTTTCCCAAAGCACCGGTGAGATTTCCGCAGGTCAGTGACTCGGCGAGCGCCACCATCAGGCCGGCACGCTCAACTTCCTCTGCAATGCGGTGCGGGAGCTCCTCCAGTGCATCTTCCACTGCGTCCATTTAGGTCTTTGCCACCTTTCAGCGTTCTTGTGCTATTGATTACTAACGGTACTTACTATTTACACCACTCGCACGGCAGCTGCCCTCGCCCGGGCCGGTGCCATAACCAAAAAGGGGTCCCAGATTGCTGCTACAAAACCGCATTCGGGTCGCCAGCGTTCCCGCCGGGCACGTCTACGTCCGTCATCTTGACCCGGTGCAGGACCACCCGGGGGCGCCAACCGTCCTGCGCCTGGCAGATCCGGATCCGGATTCCCCGGACAACCCCGCCACGGGCAAGTGGTGGCCGCCGGTCATGCTGAATGCGGGCTGGATCGATGCCCATGCCGATTCATTCGATGTTTTCCACATCCACTTCGGCTTCGATGCCCAGGACCCGGCCGCGCTTCAGGAGGCCGTCACCGCCCTGCGCCGGCACGGTAAACCTCTGCTCTACACCGTCCATGACCTGCGCAACCCGCACCACGAATCCCCCGATGCCCACAATGCACACCTGGACGTGCTTATCCCGGCAGCGGACGCCCTCATCACCCTCACCAAGGGTGCAGCAGCAGAGATCGAGCGCCGCTGGGGCCGCACGGCCCAGGTCATCCCCCACCCGCACGTCGTCGAACTGGACACCATGGAGGAGTACGCCGCCCGTCCCCGGCAGGACGGAAGACCGTACCGGGTGGGTGTCCATGTCAAAAGCCTGCGGGCCAGCATGGATCCGCTGCCGGTCATTCAGACCCTGCTTGAGGTGGCGCGGGAAGACGGCGGGATGGTGATCCAGGTCAACGGACACTGCGACGTGCTGCTGCCGGACGGCGCCCGGTACGACGCCGAACTGGCACAGTTCCTCGGACACGAGGCCGGAACCGGTGAGCTGGAAGTGCACATCCATGACTTCCTCCCCGATGACCAGCTCTGGGACTACCTGGCCGGCCTGGACCTTTCCGTACTGCCCTACCGGTTCGGCACCCACTCCGGCTGGCTGGAGGCCTGCCGTGATCTGGGCACCGCAGTGGCTGCTCCCAACTGCGGGTTCTACTCAGATCAGGGACCTGTTTTTGGCTATTCCCACAACGAATCCGGACTGGACGCAGCGTCCCTGAAGGCTGCCGTCCGCGCGGCCCGGAACACCGGCGCTCCGGCGCCGCTAACTCCGCAGGAGCGCGCCCGGCAGCGCAGCGCCGTCGCCGCCGCGCACGCCGAAATCTACACCCGGCTGCTCGAGCGAAGCGGCGTGCTGCAATGAGGCTCTGCGTCATCGGCCCGTCCCGCTTCCCCATCAGCGAGCCCTTCGCCGGCGGACTCGAGGCACACACCCACGCCCTCGTCTCCGCCCTGACAGTCCGGGGTCATAAGGTCACGCTGTTCGCCGCCGCCGGCTCGGACCCGAACCTGGGCGTGGAACTCCTGGACGTCCCTGCCTTTGAGATGAGCGAGGCGGCACGAAGTGACGTCGGTGCCCTTCCGGAGCAGTGGATGAGTGAGCACCACGCGTACCTCTCCCTCATGCTGGACCTGGCAGAATCCGGTGAGCAAAAGTACGACGCAGTGCTGAACACCAGCATCCACCACCTGCCTGTGGCCATGTCCCGGATGCTCCGCCTGCCGCTGGTCACCACCCTGCACACTCCCCCGGTGGGCTGGCTTGAATCCGCCCTCCACGTCCGCGGCCCGCTGACCCGTTTTGTTGCCGTCAGCGCCCACACCCGCGATGCCTGGGCTCCGCTGGTGGACAGCACAGCCATCCGCAACGGAGTCGATACGGCAACGTGGCAGCGCGGTCCCGGCGGCGGCCCCGCCATCTGGTTTGGCCGGATCGTGCCGGAAAAAGGAACGCACCTGGCGATCCAGGCGGCCCTCGCCGCAGGAATCCCACTGGACCTGGCCGGCCCCGTGTATGACCGGGCCTACTTCCAGTCCGAGGTACAGCCCCATCTCGGCGACGGCATCCGGTATCTGGGGCATCTGGACCACGCGCAGCTGCGCCGCGCCGTCGGGAACGCCCGCGCAGCGCTCGTCACGCCCCGCTGGGACGAGCCATACGGCCTGGTGGCTGCGGAGGCCCTCGCCTCAGGGACACCCGTCGCCGCGTTCAACCGCGGGGCACTTCCCGAAATCCTCACCGAAGACTGCGGCCAGCTCGCAGAACCCGACGACGCCGCCGCCCTGGCGGATTCCCTCAAGGTCGCCTGTCGTCTCGACCGCGGCGCCGCGCGGCAGCGGGCAGAAACGTTCTGCTCGCATGAGCGGATGGTCGATGAGTATGAGGCCCTGCTTCTGGACACTGTTTCACGGATGGCTGCGGCATGATCGGCTACTACATCCACCACCACGGATTGGGCCACCTGCGCCGCGCGCAGGCCATCGCCGCCGTACTGCCGGCGGGCGGCGTCACCGGCCTGTCCTCGCTTCCCCGTCCGGCAGACTGGGCCGGCCCTTGGACCCAGCTCGAACCTGATAATTCTTCCGACAGCCCCCGGGACGTGGACGCCAACGGCCACCTGCACTGGGTGCCGGCCCGAGACCCGGGGTTGCGGGCGAGGATGGCGCAGCTCTCCGCCTGGATCCAGGAAACCGATCCTGCAGTCCTGGTCGCTGACGTGTCTGTTGAGGCTGCCCTGCTGGCCAGACTGCACGGCGTTCCGGTGGTGACCGTTGCCTTGCCGGGGGTCCGGCTTGACCGCGCACACACGCTCGGTTTCGGAGTCTCCGACGCCGTGATCGCCGCGTGGCCTGCCGCCGCTGAGCGGATGCTGCACGCCGGAGCGGAGGTCCTGGAGCGGCTGCAGCCGGTCGGTGCAATTTCCAGGCTGCCGGTGCAGTCCGGCCGGCTCCCCGGCCGGATCGCACGCGTCCTGGTGCTCGGCGGAGCCGGGGGCGGGGGAATGGACGACGCCGCTCTTGCCGACGCGCGGGCCCAGACACCGGGCGTGCAGTGGATTCCTCTCGGGACGAGACCAGGGAACCGCAGTGCGAACCCGCTTCCGCACCTGCTCGCCGCAGATCTGGTCCTCACCCATGCTGGCCAGGGGGCACTTGCCGACGTCGCGGCCGCTGGCATCCCTGCCGTGATTGTGCCGCAGGAGAGGCCGCACCGGGAACAGGCCACTACCGGGCAGGCGCTGGCCGCCATGGACCTTCCCGTGATCGTGTCCCAGGGGTTTGCCCGCCGGGACTGGGCAGCGGTCCTGGAGTCCGCCGCGAAGCTGGACGGCCGGAAGTGGGCGGCATGGAACGACGGCGCGGGAGCCGCACGTGCCGCCCGGATAATTGCCGGGGTCGCCGGAATCAGAACCCTGCCTGCGCCGCCCGCTGCGTCGGAAACAGGGACGCGCCTGGGAGCAGACGCGTGAAAACTGCACTCATCACGCTGGTTCACGGGCGTCATACCCATCTGGCCGCCCAGCAGCAGGCGCTCCTCGGCTCCTCGGCACCTGTCGAGGACTACGTGGTGGTGGCGATGAATGACCCGGCAATCCGCGGTCCCCACCCCGCGCTGGGAGGAACCGTTATCCGGGTGGACTCCGGAGGCGGGAACCTGCCTCTGGCGCACGCGCGGAACGCCGGTGCCCGAGCGGCCCTGGCCAGGGGGGCCGAGCTGCTCATATTCCTGGACGTGGACTGCCTGCCGGCTCCTGATCTGATCGCCGGGTATGTTCTGGCGGCAGCACGGCCTGAGGGCGCCGGCCGGCTGCTTTGCGGGCCGGTGACCTATCTGGATCCTCCCGGCCCGGACGGATACGACCTGAACAACCTGCACCTCCTGGACTCCCCGCATCCGGCCCGGCCGGCACCTGAACCAGGCACCGTAGTGCCGGACGGGAATCCAGACCTGTTCTGGTCCCTGTCCTTCGCGGTGAGCGCGGAGACCTGGCAACGGATCGGCGGGTTCTGCGAGGACTACACCGGCTACGGCGGGGAAGATACCGATTTTGCCCGTCTGGCACAGCGCTGCGGCGTCGGACTTGCCTGGGTGGGCGGGGCCCGTGCCTACCACCAGTGGCATCCGACGGAGGATCCGCCCGTGCAGCATCTGGCGGACATTGTGCGCAACGCCAACCTCTTTTATCGCCGCTGGGGTTCCTGGCCCATGGGCGGTTGGCTCGACGCCTTCAGGGAACGCGGACTGATCCGCGGCGGAACCGGATCCGAGCGCTGTGAGCTTGCGGAACTGGCCGGGCAGCAGGCGCCAAAAGCCCGTCCCGCAGCATCCGTCTGAGCTCCCTCTGCGAGTGCCCCGCTTGCCTGATCCGGACTCCCGCGTACGGGACGCCCCCGGCGAGGCGGAGCCACAGGGCAGACCAGATCGCCAGCGACCGTTCCAGCAGCCACAGTGGAGCCCATAACGCCGATGACGCGGGGAAGACCTCCGTTCCGCGGTTTCGCTGCCTGCCTGCTTCAGCAAGACCGACGGCGACTGCAGCCGCAATGGCAGGAAGCAGATGGAAGCGCCGGGTCCCGAAGACCAGCAGAGGCAGCAGCGCCAGTTCACCCGCCAGCCGAAACGGCTGAGCGAAGTCGTCATAGGCCTGCCGCACGCGCTGGGACCAAAAATGCCGGGCACTGCACGGCTGCCGGGCCACAAATACCGACGGCGCCCACACGTCCCTCCCCCCTGCAGCACGGACTGTGCGGATCATTTCCAGGTTCTCGAATAAAACATCCCCGCAGTACCCTCCAGCGCGCAGCAGCACTGAGCGGCGCACCCCCAGGGTGCCCGGATAATCTGTCCCCAGGGCCCGGTTAAGCAGGCTACGGGCCGTATCCCAGCGGGCGTGCCACGGCAGGGACGAGAAATAGTTCTGCGGCCGGACCACGTCCGCGTCCGCAAGCAGGGCCAGGACGCGGCGGAACGCTGTTTCGGTATAGCGCACGTCGTCGTCGGCTATGACACACAGCTCCGTCCGGGCCCGTTCCAGCCCGGTCAGCACACCGGCCACCTTGCCGTTGAGGCAGCGGTGTACGGGCACAAGGTGGACGACGCCGGCAGGCAGCTCGGCAGCGTGGGCCTGGAACACATTCGGCTCAGACCCGTCCACCACCAGTACCTCAGCCCACTCAGCCACACGGCCCAGGTACTGCGGCAGATCTCCCAGCGCGTCCGCTGTGGTGCGTCTCAGCGGCAGGATGTAGGAAGCACCGGGTTCCGGCGCCCCCACGCGATGACCGCCCTGGACCTTCATGCGAAAGAGTATAAACAGGAAAGATAAGTTTGCTTAGCACTTCACAGGACCTGCGAAAGTAGCTACTTTTTTACACGCAAGGGTCCTCCGCCTCCGGCCCACACCGGGAGGCCGGTGCGAGCAGACGGTGGATCGTCCGACCGGTTTAGAGAGGGCAGCATGTTTTTTCACAAACAGGAACTGCAGTTCAAAGCAACCCCGGACCAGCCCGACGCCATCTACGCCCGAAAGCTCCAGGAAGTCCTCGGTGGCCAGTACGGTGAAATCACGGTGGCTATGCAGTACAGCTTCCAGGCCTGGAACACCCACATACCGGGCAAGTACCGCGACCTGCTCTTCGGCATTGGTTCAGAAGAGTTTGGCCACGTTGAAATGCTCGCCACCATGATCGCCCAGCTGCTGGAAAAGGCACCGCTGGGTATAACCGAGGATGCCGTGCAGTCAGATCCCGCCATCGCGGCAGTGATTGGCGGCACGGACATGCAGCAGGCCATTGTCGCGGGCGCCGGCCCCCGCCCCGTGGACAGCAACGGCAACCCGTGGCAGGGCAGCTACATTACGGCCAGCGGCAACCTTCTGGCGGACTTCACAGCCAATGCGAATGCTGAAATGCAGGGCCGGGTACAGGTGGCCAGGCTCTACCACATGACCGATGACCACGGCGTCCGGGACCTGCTCTCCTTCCTGCTGGCTCGGGACACCATGCACCAGAACCAGTGGCTGGCAGCAGCCCGCGAGCTGCAGGAGGAGGGTGCCGAGACCCTGCCGGTCCCGAGCAATTTCCCGCTGAAGAAGGAAGAACGTTCAGTCTCCTACCAGTACCTGAACTTCTCCGACGGTGCTGCCGCAGCGGAGGGTTCCTGGGCGTCAGGGCCAACTCCGGACGGCCTGGGAGAGTTCACCTACCACGACGGGCCCACCACCTCGGCGCCCATGCCTCCGCCGACCCATCCGGATTCGCGGTTCTACGGCACCACCGAGCTGCCTAACACCATGGAGAAGGTCACCGGCGCCGTGCAGGACAAGCTGAAGATGGAATAGCGGGATTCTTAAGCCGCATAAACCGAAATGGATCGGGCAGGTGCCGCCGGTGCCTGCCTGATTCACGCCCGCACCTGCAGGCCGCCGGGCATTACGTGCAGGGCATGTGATCAGTACAGGCGGGTGGTGACTGGAGCCTCCACCCGCCCTTCCCTACTGCGAATCGGTAACTGGCACCTACATCCGGCTGCCGCTTGGGCTGCAGCACAATGCCGGTGCCGGACTACCGGTTTTTCCCAGTACCCCCCACAGCCCAGAGCCTAAGGGATTTTTCCATTCAAAACAAGGCGGATGACCGGTTTTGTTTACGAAGACGCCGGCAAGACTGCCCACGGCAGGACTTGCTGTTCCTAGGCCAAGGAAAACCGGGCCAGTTCATCCGCCCTGCCAGCCAGGGATGGGGCGACCACACCCGGCAACATAAGCTCCCACATCTGCTCTACGCGCTCCAGCAGATCATCCCGGCCGGCGAGCACTGCGGAGGTGATCTGCACTCCGGTCAGGGCGGAAACGACCAGCCGCGCAAACGCTGCCGCATCCACGTCAGAGCGGAGCTGACCCTGTTCCTGAGCGCGTACCGCCAGCTGCCCCATAACCTCCACCCAGTCCTCGTAAGGCTGCCTGATGTCCTCGTGGAAGATGGAAGCTTCGAGCGTAAGCCTGGTTCCGGCCCGGACAATGGAGTGCTGCAGCAGGTTCAGTGCAAATCTCCGGCACAGCACAATCATTGACTCCAGCGGAGGCAGTCCCTGGCTGAGCACGGAGGCATTGTCTGCGGTGACAAAGCGGTGCTGTTCTGCAATGACCGCCCGCGCCAGTTCGTCCTTCGACTGGAAATGGAAATAGAGCGCACCCTTGGTGACCCCCGCGCGCTCTGCCACCTGGCTCAGCGAGGCACGGCCGTAGCCCATTTCCTCGAAAACAGCCGCTGCCCCGGAGAGTATGGCATCACGTGTGGCTTTCGCCCTGTCCTGCAAATCTCTGATGGTTCGGTCCTCCGCTCGGCGCTGCCCCCTCCTCCAAGTTAGATGCAAATCAATCAAGATGGAAAAGGGTTACACCGATCCACGGGCTCTCGCGCGAAAACGTGCCGGATGCCGGCTGCCGCCTGCAGCAGAAATGGGCTCACGGCATTCCGCCCGCGCCGGCCGGTTGGTAGCCTCGCAGCACTGCGGCACTGCTGCCGCGTCCGATCAAAGGAGATCGTCCATGGCCAACCTCGCCGGAATCCTGACCGAAACTGCTGCACGGATCCCTGACCGTCCCGCCCTGCGGATCAATGACACAGTCATCAGTTATTCAATGCTGAATGCCATGAGCTCCAAAGTGGCAGGGCTGCTCCGTGCCCGCGGGGTCCAGCGCGGTGACCGGGTTGCGCTGATGATGCCCAACATTCCGCCGATGGCTTCCGTCTACTACGGAGTGCTCCGCTACGGGGCGGTGGTGGTGCCAATGAACCCGCTGCTAAAGGCCCGGGAAGTGGCACATTCCCTGCAGGACTCAGGAGCCGGGCTGCTGTTCGCTTTCGAGCTGATGCTTCCCGAGGCCGCAGCGGGAGCTCAGGAAGCCGGCGGCGTCGACGTCATTCCGGTCAATACGGGCAGTTTCCGCCAGCTGCTTGAGGACAGCGAAGCGGATGACTCCGTGGCGGAGGTGGACGGAGAGGACATTGCCGTCATTCTCTACACCTCGGGGACCACCGGCCGCCCCAAAGGTGCCGCCCTCAGCCATGACAATCTGCGCAGCAACGCTGAGGTGGCGCAGAACCTGCTGGACACCGTGGAGACGGATGTCATCTTTGGCGGACTGCCCTTCTTCCACGTATTCGGCCAGACCTCCGCCCTGAACGCGGCGGTGCTGACCGGCGCCATGATCAGCCTGCTGGCCCGGTTTGATCCCACCGAAGCACTGAAGATCATCGAACGGGACAAGGTAACCATCTTCCAGGGCGTGCCGGCGATGTACATTGCCATGCTGCGCCATCCGGACCTTGCGCAGACAGACACATCCTCTCTGCGCGGAGCCATCACCGGCGGAGCGCCCATGCCCCTTGAAGTCCTGCGGGAGTTCGAAGACGTTTTTGGCATCGACCTGCTGGAGGGCTACGGCCTGTCCGAGACCTCACCGATTGTTTCCTTCAATCTGCCGGGCGGCGGCCGCCGTCCCGGTTCGATCGGCAAGCCGGTCTACGGCATGGAAGTGCGCATGCTCGACGGCGAGGGCCACGACGTGCCGATCGGAGAGATCGGCGAATTATCAGTCCGCGGCCTCGGCGTTATGAAGGGCTACTGGAACAATCCGGAGGCCACGGCGGCCGCGATTCCGGACGGCTGGTTCCGCACCGGCGACCTGGCCCGCTTCGATGAGGAAGGGAACATCTACATTGTCGACCGCAAGAAGGACATGATCCTGCGCGGCGGCTACAACGTCTATCCCCGCGAGGTGGAGGAAGTGCTGTACGAGCACCCGGCCGTCTCGGAGGCCGCCGTCGTCGGCGTACCTGACGAGCTCAACGGTGAGGAAGTTACGGCCGTCATTGGCCTGAAAGCCGGCGCTTCACCTGAGAACGAGGACGGGCGCCAGGCACTGGCAGCCGAGATCCAGCAGTTCGCGAAGGACAGGCTCGCCGCCTACAAGTATCCGCGCCGCGTGGTTTTCGCCGATGAGCTGCCCAAGGGCCCCACCGGCAAGATCCTCAAGCGCCAGATCCGCGAGGAACAGGCAGAGGTGCCCGCCGCGGCCACGGAGGCATAGCCTGTGTAGCGCCGGCCGGGACGGGTCAGCGGGAGACCTTTCCGGTCAGCGCGGCCACGGGCCGCAGGAACAGGGGCCGGGCAGCCACCCAGGCCGCGGCCATGACCACCACGGACGCGGCGAAGAACCAGAAGCCGGTCCAGCCCGTTCCGTCGCTAGCGGCGTACATGTGGTTCAGGTTCCGCAGCGCTCCGGTGGTCAGGACGAGTGTGACGTGGACGATGATGAACAGCACGAAGTAGAGCATCACGGGAAAGTGGAGGGCCCTGGCCGCCTCAATCGGGAAGACCCGGTTGAGGCGTTTGGCCTTGGCCGGCCACGACGGCGACATCCGCAGCCCGGTAAGGATGGCCAGCGGGGCTGCAATAAAGACGATGGAGAAGTAGGAAAGCACCTGCAGGCTGTTGTAGTTCACCCAGCCGTTTTCCATCGGCCAGTCCAGGGAGGCGTACTGAAGGGCGGTGGAGGCCGCGTTGGGGAAAACATCCCAGCTGGTAGGCACCAGCCGCATCCACTGTCCGGTGGCAAACAGCAGGATGTAGAAGATCAGGCCGTTGAGTACCCACAGCACGTCCAGGCTGAGGTGGAACCACAGATCCAGGCTGATCTTCTTCGGCTGGTTCCGGGTCCGGATCAGTCCCCTGTTGTTGCGGGTCCAGGATCCCACCGAACGCTGCCGGGTCCGGATCAGCCAGCCGGAGCGGATGATCAGCAGCAGCAGCAGTGAATTCAGGAAGTGCTGCCAGCCGACCCACGCCGGAATGCCCACGGGTGCGGTGCCAGGCAGTTCCGAATGGCCGGGATATGTCAGCAGGAAGTCCTGCACCCCCGGCGTTTCCCGCAGCCACCGCGCAGCCAGCACCATAGCCGCCAGAACGAGCAGCGCAGCGGGAATGATCCATGCCAGCTTCATCCAGCGTGAGCGGCCTTTCGGCTTCGTGGCAGTGGGACTCACGTTGCCGCCGCCTGGGGCCGGGGGCCAAGCGGCGACGCCGTCCTGCCCGGATACGGAGGGGAAGGGTACATCGTTGTGGCTCTCCCGTGGTCCTAGTGTCTGTCTCTGCCGGTGAGCCTACCCGACCCGTAGCCTAGTTCCGCGGCCCGGCGCTGATTTGGTCCGCGGGATTGGCGGGAACTGCTTCACCGGACACGTCCGGCAGGTCGGTTTTCCGGTCCAGCCGCACCAGCACCAGCCCGGCGACGATCAGCGCGCCGCCGGCCAGCTGCACGGGACCCGGAAGTTCCGAGAGCAGCAGCCACGCCCACAAAACCGCAAACAGGACTTCGGTCAGGGAAACGAAAGACGCCACACGGGGCCCCAGTGCGCGGGCTGCAATGATGCCGGTGACGTACGCCAGCACCGTGGAGAGCAGCACCAGCCCAATCAGCGGGACCCACCAGCGGGTGACCCACCCGGCCAGCACGACGTCGCTGGTGCTGAACCCGGTGGGCAGCAGGCCGGTGAGACCCAGCAGGAACATGGTTACAGCGCCGACCAGCAGTCCTCCGGTGGTCAGGACCAGCGGAGGAAGGGTGTCATTCTGCTTGGCAGTGATGAAGAAGTACATCGCGAGGCAGACGGCGGCGGCCAGTCCCCACAGGATGCCAAGCGGATCCACCCGCAGGTCACCGCCCAGGTCCAGGACCAGCACCAGGCCCGCGACTGCGGCAGCGGCTCCGGCAATGGTGGCTGCGCCCGGACGGCGGCGGGTCCGCGCCCAGATCCAGAGCACCATCAGCACCGGTGCCAGAAACTCCAGCAGCAGGGCCACGCCCACGGACAGCCGTTCCACGGCGTTGAAATAGAAGAACTGGCATCCGGCAACCCCGGCAAGTCCAAAGAGTCCGATGGTCTTCCAGTTCTGCCGAACCTGATACCACCGTCCGTGCAGCGCAATGAGTGCCGGGATGAGCAGGACGGCAGCCGCCCCGCCCATTCGGACTGCCACTGCGGTGGCCGGCGTCCAGCCTGCTTCCATGAGCGACTTCGCGAAGGAACCGGACAGGCCGAACACGGAGGAGGAGAGCAGTGCAATCAGGAGCCCCGATGCACCTGCAGAACGAATCCGGGCGGCTCCGGGCACTGTTGCGGAAATGGGCTTTGCCATGACTGACCTTTCAAGGAAACGGGCCCGCTCCCCCATGGGCTTGTCACGAGCTAATTGGGCCTATGCTAGTGACACTAAGGTTCGCGATGTCAGGGGTCAAGATGGTTTTCGCTTATGACACGGAAGTAGCGCTGGGCAGTGCTGCCGCGCTGGTGAACACCGGCTACCAGGAACCTGATCCACTGGCGAATGATGCAGGGCTGACCCGGTTCCTCACGGTGGAAGGCTTCTCCGGATCCCGCACCCACACCCCCGCCGAGCTCCGGGCAGTCCACCGGCTTCGGAGCGACCTGACCGCTCTGTGGACCGCGGGCGAGGAGGAACTGGTAAACGGAATCAACCGCCTCCTCTCCGCCGCCAGTGCCCTTCCGCAGCTGGTTCGGCATGACGACTGGGGCTGGCATCTGCACTGCACCCCGCCCGAAGCGGCGCTGGCCGACCGCATGGCCACGGAAGCTGCCATGGCACTGGCCGACGTAGTCCGGGCCGGCGAACTTGGCAGACTGAGGACCTGTGCGGCACCGGACTGCCGCAGCGCCGTCGTCGATCTCTCCCGCAACCGCTCCAAGCGCTACTGCGACACCGGGAACTGCGGCAACCGGGAGCACGTCCGCGCTTATCGAAGGCGGCAGGCCAAGGCGGAACCGGCCACAAAAAACAAGTAGCCTTTCTAATTGCCCTGAAAGATATCGCCCGTTAGGCTCCCGGGTACGCTGGCCATGTCTGTTGGCCGGTTCAACTCTCAGTCTCGAAGTTCCGGTTCGCCAAATAGCTGGTGGTGCCTGGATCACTGGGGCTGATCAGCGCCTAATGGGGGTTCTACAAGATGAAAAGAGCAGCGCGGGTCCTGCCCGTACCGGTCCGAGCCGCGGCAGCAGCCGCGGCACTGGCAGCGGGGGGCTTCCTGGTTGGAGTCCCCGCCCAGGCAGCACCCGGTGTGGACGCTCCGCCGGAACAGCCGGCCGCAGCCGCCGAAACGTCCGGCACCACACTTCCTCCCGGACTCGCCGAAGCGCTGCAGCGGGACCTGGGCATGACCGAGGAAGAGTTCCAGGCAGCCGGGGAAGCAGGACAACGAGCCGCTGCCGCCTTGCCGCAGCTGCAGGCAACGCCGGGGTTCGCCGGTTTGGAACTGCAGGACGGCGAAATTCTCATCTACGGATCAGGTGCGGAGCTGGAACAGCAGGCCGAGGCTCTTGGGGCCCGCCTGCTGGCACCGGCAGAACCGGTTGAGACCGCTCCGGCGGAGAACGATGCTGAGGAGTCCGGGGATGCAGCGCCGGCCGATCCTGCGATTGAACCCGTCACTGAGGAGTCCGCTGAGACGGAGCAGGTGCCTGCTGCCGGGGAAGAGCCTCCCGCAGCTGAGGCTACGCAGCCCACGCGCACTGCCTCGGACCTGACCGCCCTGACCCTCGACTACATTGCCAGCTTTGGTGTGGAGGGACTGCAGTCCGTGGGTCTGGGCGCGAACGGCTACACGATCAGCGTGGAGGATCCTGAAGAACCCCGCCCCGCTGCCAACGCCCGCATGTCTGCTGCGGCCACACCGGCCACACCGGCTGACTTTGCGTCCTCGTACGCCAACGTCACGGTGAAGGAATCCGCGGGCGCCGGAACGCCCCTGGCCGAAGAAGTCTTCGGCGGGCAGGGCTACTACGGAGAAGCCGGGGCCGGCGGGTACGCGAGCTGCTCGATCGGCTTCAACGGCTGGGACCCGGAGGGCAATCCGGCCGTCATTACTGCCGGGCACTGCACCGGAGACGGAACTGTCAGCGCCACCCTGCTGGCCCCGGATGCCGAAGGCGAAGCACCCACCACGGAGCTGGGCACCTTCGGGACTTCCATCTTCGGCGGCCCCGGCAACTCGTCCATCGATCCCGAGAATCCGGATCCCGCCGCCATTGGCACTGACATTGCCGTCATCAACTCCGTCAATGAGGACCTGGATCTGCTGCCCGAAGTGACCGAGTGGAACAGTGCCGGCCTGTCCGAGACCACAACCCGCATCACCGGGACGGGAACGGCCGTCGCCGGCCTGCCCGTCTGCCGCTCCGGCCTCACCACAGGCTGGAAGTGCGGAACTGTCACCGAGCTGGGCATCTTCCTGGTCGCCGGTCACGACAACGCCTCCAATCCCGACGACGTACGAGCCGTAATGGGCTTTATGTCTAACCTGGAAGCAGCACCCGGCGACTCCGGCGGCCCGGTCATCGCCGGCAGCACCGCACTTGGCTTGGTCAGTGCAGGCTTCCCCAACTCAAGCGGCAGCATCGATACAGTCGGCGCTGCCGACCTTACCGATGCACTGCGCTACACCCCCGGCTACTCCATCGCCACATTCATGGAAGCGCCGGCGCTGAACGACGTGAAGGACGGTGACACCGTCTACACCGACCAGGTGCTTTCCGGTACGGCTCCGGCCGGCTCGGTTGTCCGGATCAGCTTGGACGACGCAGGCAGTGAAATCCCGGCGGGCGCAGACGGCACCTGGTCCATGCAGGTTCCCCGCACGGTTACGGACGGCGAAACCGTCCGTATAAGCGTGAGCGCCGCCAGCGGCTTCAACAAGTCCAGGACCACCGTCTACAACCTGGTTACAGCACACTCCGCCCTGGATGCTCCGGTTTTGCTCTCTCCCACTGACGGTTCATCATCCGTAGGCGCCTTCAGCACCATTGAGGGCCTCGCCGAACCCGGCGCCACAGTGGAGATCGAACTTGGAACCGCCCAAAACGGAGAAGCTGAAAGTGCCCGCGCCCTGGCTGCAAGCGAGGCCATCACGGTCACCGCAGATGGCTCCGGCACCTTCTCCGCTGCTTTGGAGGAACCCCTAACGCCCGGCACCTACTCGCTCGCCGCTACCCAGGACGGCATCACCGGAAAGACGGTCTCGGCCGCGGCCGCAGCCGCCTTCTCGGTGCTGCATCCGGCCCCGGCCATCACTTCCGTCCGGAACGGCGAGGTCTTCACCGAAGCCTCAGCTCCCCGGACCATCTCCGGAACCGGTATTGCCGGTGCTGCCCTGACACTGAGCACCGGAGAGGCTGACTCAGAGACGGTGGTCGCAGAAGACGGCACCTGGAGCCTTGAAGTGGCAGCCTTCGCTCCGGGCGAGTTCACCGTGACCGCGGTCCAGGAGCTCGACGGCGTCGGCTCGGCCCCCGCCACGGCTACCTTCCAGGTGACCGCCCTGCAGGCAGCGGCTGTCACACGCACTCCGGGCGGCCTCGCCTCCACCGGTGCCGACGGCGGTTCCCTGACTGCAGTGCTCTCCGCTGCAGGCGTACTGCTGCTGGGCGGGGCGGCGGGCGTCGGTTACAGCCGACGCCGTAGCACCCATTAGTTAACCCGCATGGTCCCGGGCCAGCGCCCCCCCGCGGGGCCGGCCCGCGGCCCCCGCGGGGGGGCCCGGGACCATTGTGTGGATAAGGAACAGGGTCCAGGGAAGAAATGTGCGTGCAGCGGGCTGCTTTCGGCCCGCAGGACTGCTCAGAAGGAGCCGGGAAACTAGACTTGTGGGGTCGAGCAGTACGGCACCCCAAGCCTCCAGGAGCCTTTGATGGAGCAAAAACTGCGCTCTGCCCTGCCCGCCCGCACCGCCTGGTTTGTACTTGGCATCTGCGCGCTCTTCTGGCTTCTCTCGGCCTTTGGTCTGCTGCAGCTCCCAGCCTCGGTGCCGCCGGTGTTTATGTTTTTCTGGCTCTATCTCAATGCGCTGGCCATGCTGTTCAGCGCGATGGCCGCAGTGGCCGCCCTCGCTGCTCTCCTGCTGCACCGCCGGGCTGCCGGCTCGCCGGATTCCCTTAGTTCCGGCGCAGTGCCGCGTACTGTTTCAGCACTGGATGAGGCGGAAGAAGCCGGCCTGGATCAGCTGCTGGACGGGCCCACGGGTCCGCCTGAGCCTGCGGCGGCGGCAGCCGGTACAGCAGGCACACCGCAGCCCAAACGGCAGCAGCGTAAGAATCGCCGCAGGCGCTGACGCCGCAGCGCGGCGGAGTTCTGGACTAAGCTTTGCCGTCCGCAGGCTCATCCGGCTTCGCGCCGTCGTGGGCCGCGGGGTTCTGGCCGCGGGGTGCAGGTGCTCCCACGCTGCCGGCACCGCCGGGAATCTTTGCTGACGTCCGGTGGACACCGGACCCTTCGCTGAGGTGGTCCGGGTTCGGCTTCTCCGTCATGAGCAGCAGCGAAGAAATCAGCAGGGACGCGATAAACGCGATCCCCATGGCCGTCAGGCCGAGGTCCAGGCGCAGTTCCTTGGTGGCTCCGCCGGTGGCGAAAATCATGGTGGTAATGCCGGCAATGACGGCCAGGACTGCGGAGAAAACCAGCGGGGCCTTCACGGAATTCCGTTTCTGCGTCCCACCGGGCTGGCTCTTCGCCACTATTGTCCTCCTGCGTTGTCGGCTGGGCGGTCTTCTACCTTCGGTAGAAGCCGCGGATGATACTAGTTTACGGCCTTCGACGCTTCGTTGCTTTCCAGGGCCAGACTTGCGTCATGCCGCAGGCCCAGGCCGGAAATCGCCAGGACCACGGCAATGATGACGGCGGAGCCTCCGCTCACGCCCAGAAGCGCACGCACATGACTGCTTTCAGCCAGCGCCAGGAAGGCGGGCATCAGGGCTGCGGCACCGATCGCCGCAGCACCGGTAATCAGCCAGTCCCGCGCGGGGGTGAAGCCCTTGCGCACCCGGAACCAGAAGGCAAACTCAATGAGGCCGCCCACCAGCAGGGCTGCAGCGCCCACATAGGCGAAGACCGTGGTGGACTGGACCACTGCGACAATGACGCCGGCTGCTGCGTACACAGCTGCGGCCAGAAGCAGCGCTCCAGGGACCTGCGGAATTGCACAGGAACGCGCCAGCGTGGACATGCGCCACAGGCTCACGCCGGTCAGGACAAAGTACAGTCCGCCCGCGATTGCGAGCACGGAAAGTGTGGGTTCCTGCCAGAAGATGGTCACTCCGCCGTATACCGCGGCAATCACGGAACGGAGAAGAATAGGAACCCAGGGTGCTTTGGGGTGGGGTGCGCCCACGGCGAGCCTCCGCTTTCAGGTTGCTTGACGGCCGGTCCGGCCGATCCTTAGCTTAGTCGCTCGTTTTCCCTGTTGCCGCACCGGTAATCATCCACGCATCCGAGCGTGCCCGCCACGAAAGCGTCACGGCGCGGGCTGCCATGTACCCGAGTCCGAAGGCTGCCCAGAGCCAGGCGATTCCGGATCCGCCCTCCAGTCCCGAAGCATGGACCCACCAGAGCAGCGGCAGATAGGCCAGCAGGTTGAGTACGCCGGTTAACGCCAGGTACTTCGCGTCCCCGGCCCCGATCAGCACCCCGTCCAGGACAAACACCAGGCCGCAGATGGGCTGGGCCGCGGCCAGGACCCACAGTCCGGCAGTCAGCGCCTGGACCACGCCGGGGTCCGTGGTAAAAATCCATCCCGCGAAGGGTGCGGCCGCAGCCAGCAGCACCCCCGTGATGACGCCGAATCCGACTCCCCAGACGGACATCTTGCGGGTCAGTTCCCGGGCCATAGCGCGGTTGCCGGCACCGAGTTCCCTGCCGATCATGGCCTGCGCGGCGATTGCCAGGGCGTCCAGGGCGAAAGCCAGGAAGGTGAAGAAGGTCATAACCAGCTGGTGCGCGGCAAGGGACACCTGCCCCTGGGCTGTGGCCACAACGACGGCGGCGAGCACCGCGACGCGCAGGCTCGCCGTGCGCAGCATCAGCCAGGACCCAACCTGCACTCCGGAGATGATGCCGGCGCCCGTCGGCCGCAGGGAGACGTTCTGGCGCCGGGCCATCCGGGCGACCATCACCAGATAGGCGCCAGCCATGCCCCACTGGCTGATGCTGGTGCCCAGTGCGGCTCCGGCCACGGACATTCCAAGGCCGTACACCAGCAGGAAGTTGAGCCCAATGTTCATGCTGAACCCGGCCACGGCGATCACCAGCGGTGTCTTGGTGTCCTGCAGGCCGCGCAGCACACCGGTGGCTGCCAGCACCACCAGCATGGCAGTCAGTCCGGGCATCGACCACCGCAGGTAATCCACCGCATACCGGTGGACTTCACCCTCCGCGCCGAGCGCTCCGGCCACCCAGGGCGCCAGCAGGAAGCCTGCGGTGGAGAGCACCAGCCCCAGCAGCACGGCCAGGGCTATGCCGTCCCGCCCCGCTGCAACGGCTTCACGGTGCCTGTTGCCGCCGAGGAACCTGGCCACAGTCCCGGTGGTCGAATAGGCAAGGAAAACCATCAGCCCGACGGCGGTCTGGAGCACCGTGGATGCCAGGCCCACGCCGGCGAGCTGACTGACGCCAAGATGGCCAACAATGGCGGCGTCGGCCAGCAGGAACAGCGGTTCGGCGATGAGCGCCCCCAGGGCCGGAAGGGCCAGGGCGAGGATCCGCCTGCCAAGGCTCCGGTTAGCGCCAGGGCTCATTGTTTTCACGGTTCCAGCCTACGGCCGGTGCGGACACTTCCGGCTGGTTCCTGCCGTCCGGGCAGCGTGGCGGCCAAGGCTGCAGCGACGGCCAGGAGGGTCAGCACAAAAACCGCAAGTCCGTTCCACCCTGCGCCCTGGAAGAAGAGGCCGGCTGCCCAACCAACCAGGCTGGAACCGGTGTAATAGGCCAGGTTGTACAGCGAGGACGCCTGTGCCCGCCCACCGGCGGCCAGCACCGGCACCCAGCCGGAAGCCACGGCGTGCGCCCCGAAGAACCCTGCGGTGAAGATCACCAGTCCTGCAATCACGGCCGGAAGGGAATGGAGCAGGGTCACTGCCAGGCCCAGCGCCATCACGCCGGTGCACGCCAGCAGCACGGTCCTGCGGCCGCCGGCCACGCGCCCCGTGGCCCGGCCGGCAAAGCGGGAAGACCAGGTTCCGGCCAGGTATGCGAGAAAGAGGGAGCTGGCCAGGGACTGCGGAAGATTGAACGGTGCCAGTTCCAGGCGGAAACCAAGGTAGTTGTAGACGGCTACGAACCCGCCCATCAACAGGAACGCCTGCGAGTACAGCACCAGCTGGCGCCCCGAGCGCAGGTTCCCGGCCAGCCGGGATGCCAGGGAGGCACCGCCGTCGGCCCTTCGCCGGGGGAGGTATCCGCGCTGCCGGGGAGTAGCGAGCATAAAAACGACGGCCGCTGCTGCGGCCAGCAGGCTCACCGCGGCCACACCTATGCGCCATGAGGAATATTCGCCCACGGGAGCGGCCAGGATGCGTCCGGCCAGCCCCCCTAGCGTGGTTCCGGAGACATACGTGCCCGCCGCCACCGCAGCGTGGACAGAGCTGACCTCTTCGCTTAGGTAGGCCAGCGCGACGGCGGGAATGCCGCCCAGCGCGGCTCCTTCGGCGAACCTCAGGGCCAGCAGCACCGAAAAATCAGTGGACAACGGCACTATCAGTCCCAGGATCACGGCGGCGATGATGGCGGTCCGCATGACCGGAAGCCGGCCGAAACGGTCGGCCGCGGCTGACCAGGGAATAACAGCCATTGCCAGGCCGAGTGTGGCTGCGGAAACGCTCAGCGCCGCTGTGGAGGCGCTGATCCCGAAGTCAGCGGCAAGCTGGGGCAGGAGGCCCTGCACCGAATACAGCTGCGCGAAAGTTGCCACGCCGGCGGCTGCGAGGCCCACCAGGACACCCCGGTAACCGGCGCTTCCCCGGCGGTGCCCCGCGAATTCTGCGGCTTCAGCCACGGCCGGCACCGCTTCCGCATCCGGTGCCCGCCGGGGCGCTGCCTTCGCTCAGGGCGGCCAGTTCACGGGTCAGGTTGGCCCTCGCCGCGCTGCCCCACAGTTCCTCGCCCCGCCGGGTGCGGTACAGCCCGTTCCCCCTGGTCAGCAGGGACTCAAGCACCCTGCGCCGCCCCTCGGGGAATACTGCGTCGTCCAGGCGGCTGTATTCCCGGCGGATGTCTGCTGCATACCGGTCATAGTCCGGCGGTGTCCTGCCCAGCACGGCCAGATCGGCATCACAGAGCAGCTTGCCCGGTTCATCTCCCGGTGCCGGGTCGTGGCTTGCGGTGAGGCGGACCAGCCTGGCGGTCTCCGCGGCCTCGGCGGCAGGGACTCCCGCGGAGGGCAGCAGCTCCTCAGCGAGCACCGCGGAGGCTTCTTCATCTTCCCCTGGAACGCCGTCGTACACCGCGTCGTGGAACCAGGCAGCCAAAAGTACCGGACGATCCGTGCAGCCCAGCCGGTGCAGCGCTTCGAGCACCTGCAGCAGGTGCCGCCGGTCGTGATAATGCCGGTGCGGTTCGCCCCAGCGGTTCAGCAGTTCGGCACCGAGATCCGCGGCCTCCGGGACCAGGGAGTCCCAGCGCCGGCGCAGCGGATGAACCAGGGACGCGGCGCGTTCGCGCGCCGGGATGCGCAGCCCGCCGGCAATCAGGGCGCGCACCAGCGTGGCGCCGTCCACCGGTGTGGCACCGGCAGCCACCAGATCCGCGTGGCGCTTCCGCGGCACGTCGTAATGGTCCCGGTCGAAGGCCCGGCGCGGAATGCCGGCCGCCGCGGCAAAACTGTGGAGCTCTTCGAGCGAAGTGTCGGAGATCAGGTGGGAGAAGAAGGTGCCGTGGGCGGGCCAAAGCGGCGGATCGATGTAAATCAACCGCGCCTGCTCAGGAAGAACCGGGGAATATTGCTGGAATCATTCCTCCATCCTTAGTCCACGCGGTGCACAATTTCCATCCGGCCCTTCCCCGTGTACCGCCCGGCTTCGGAACTCCCTTGTCCCGCCGGCTGCCGAGTGGTCCAATATCTGCCATGACGCAGACCGGGGACACCCTTATTGCCATCGGCACGCGCAAAGGGCTGTGGCTGGCTCGCAGCACCGACCGTGCAGACTGGAAACTGAACGGACCGTTCTTCCTTATGAATGAGGTAGCCAGCGTGGCCCTGGATACCCGGCATTCCCCGCCGCGTATCCTTGCCGGACTGCTTTCCCCGCACTGGGGACCCACAGTCGTGATCTCCGATGACCTCGGTGAGAGCTGGACGGAGCCTGAGGCAGGAGCCATCACGTTCCCTGCTGAAACCGGAGAGTCGCTGGGACGCATCTGGCAGCTGCAGCCGGACTCGGCGGAGCGGCCGGGAGTCGTCTGGGCGGGCTGCGAACCGATCTCGGTGTGGAAGTCCACGGACGGCGGCACCAGCTTTGAGCTCAATGAGGGATTGTGGAACCACCCGCACCGTCCCGACTGGGGAGAGGGTTACGGCGGAGCTGCCGCGCACACGGTGCTTCCCAGCCCGGCAGATGACAGCGTGCATGTGGCCATCAGTTCCGGCGGTGTCTACCGCTCCGACGACGGCGGTCAGTCCTGGGCCGCCCGCAACCACGGGATTTCCGCCTACTTTATGCCGGATCCGAACCCGGAGTTCGGACAGTGCGTGCACAAAGTGGCACGCGACGCCCGGAATCCTGCCCGCCTGTACGCGCAGAACCACCACGGCGTTTACCGGAGTGACGACGCCGGAGACACCTGGGTCTCGATTGCTGACGGACTCCCGGCAGACTTCGGCTTTGTGATGCTGGCTCACCCGCACACCGGCGGCACACTTTGGACCATCCCGCTGGTTGCTGACGGAGAACGCATCCCTCCCGGCGGGGAGCTGGCCGTCTACCGGAGCACGGATGCCGGGGAGTCGTGGACGAGGCAGGACACCGGACTGCCCCGCAGCGAATACAACGCTGTCCTCCGCGATGCCGCTGCGGTGGACACCGCCGAACCGGCCGGAGTGTACTTCGGAACCCGCGCCGGAGAGGTGTATGCCAGCGCTGACGAGGGCGGCACCTTTGCGGTGGTGGCTTCCAATCTTCCGGATGTCCTCTGCGTCCGCGCAGCCCCGCTTGGGAGCCAGGTGCCGTGACCGCCGGTGAGATCAGGGTCCTGCTTCCGGATGTGCTGGCGCCGGCTGCAGGCGGAACCCGGGAGCTGAGCGTCCCCGGCACAGCCGGACTGACAGTAGGTTCCCTGCTGGACGGCCTGGGGAGCCGGTTCCCGGTGCTGGAACGGCGCATCCGTGATGAGACCGGAACCGTACGCCGGTTCGTCAATATCTATGTGGATGGTCAGGACATCCGCGGACTGGATCGCCAGCACAGCGCAGTGTCCCCGGGCGCTGAAGTCATGATCCTGCAGTCAATCGCCGGGGGTTAGTGCAATTCCGTGCCGTCGGTCTGTTTAAACGGATTAAATGGAAGAACGGCCGGACACCCGCAGGGGATGTCCGGCCGTTTTCAGCAGGTACCGGTTAGGCCGGCAGCTGCAGGGCCTGTCCGGTGAGGATCAGGTCGGGGTGGATCACGGTGCCGGTGTTGGCCGCGTACAGAGCCTGCCAGCCACCTTCGATGCCGAGCTTCTCAGCGATGGCGGACAGGGTGTCGCCGGCCTGGACGGTGTAGGTCTCGCCGCTCACTGCGGGAGCCGGTACAGCAGCAGCAGGACCCTGCGAGGTGGCCGGAACCTCTACCGGTGCCACAGCCTCAGGCTGGGCCGGAGCGGTGTAGGTCTGGACCGGAGCCGGCTCGGTGTAGGTCGGTGCCGGGGCCTCTGCCGGAACAGAGTAGGTCTGAACCGGGGTCTCGGCAACAGGTGCCTGCTCCACAGGGGTTGCTGCCTGCGGGTTGGCCGTAGCGCCGGTCATGCCCAGCTTGGCGGTGCAGGCAGGCCAGGCGCCGGGGCCCTGCTCAGCCAGGACACGCTCGGCTACAGCAATCTGCTGCTCGCGGCTGGCGTTGGCGGGGTCGCCGGTGCCGCCGAAAGCAGCCCAGGTGCTGGGCGTGAACTGCAGGCCGCCGGAGAATCCGTTACCAGTGTTGATGCTCCAGTTGCCACCGCTTTCGCACTGTGCCAGGGCATCCCAGTCCATGGAGGCTGCATTGGCCGGGGCGGCCATGCCGGCGAGGCCGGCGGCGCCGGCACCAGTGATGGCGGCGGCGGCGAATCCACGACGGACGTAACGGGTGATCTTCGAGTTCTTCATTAGCTGTATCTGCTCCTAGGACCCACCTACGCTCCGCCCGTCCCCGGGCTTCATAACGCCGTCGCCTGCCCCCGACTAAATAGAGGTCTGGTTGGATGCTCCCTCAGCAGCGACGTGAGGTGGCGAGGGGCACCTGTGCATTCTTCGGCCGCACCATTCAATTCGGTGCTGCCGGCCGGATCAGCTTCAGCTCTTCGGGACCCGGCTACCGCCCGTGTTTCGGGCACTCATCCAAGGTAGGGAAGACGCAAATCGATATCAAACCGAGACCTACGACGGCGAGTCGCAACAACCAGCACGATCCGCTTGCTCATGCGGATCGAGCGCCGCAATGTGGACTTGACCACAGGCTGCGGATTTCCGGGCCTGCGACTGTCTGGACTTGGTCCGGCAACCGGTCTATGGTTTGTCCTCGTGCTCACATTCTTCAATGCGCTCAAGCGCATTCTGGTGGGGCGTCCGTACGGCAACGAGCAGCTCTCCCGCACACTGCTGCGCAAGCGCGTGGCACTGCCCGTTTATGCCTCGGATGCGCTGTCATCCGCCGCCTACGCCCCGGATGAAATCCTCCTCACTCTGGCCCTGGCCGGCGTTGCCGCAGTGACCCTTTCCCCCTGGGTGGGACTCGCCGTTATTGTCGTCCTGCTGACCGTGGTTGCGTCCTACCGCCAGAACGTCCACGCCTACCCGTCCGGCGGCGGCGACTATGAGATTGCCAGTGAGAACCTGGGGCGCCGGGCCGGATTGACGGTAGGCTCCGCCCTGCTGGTGGACTACGTGCTCACAGTCGCAGTTTCAATGTCCTCAGCGGCGCAGTACCTGGTCACAGCCGTGCCGGTGCTGCATGGGCGGCAAGGACTGCTGGCGGCGGCCGGCGTCATAATCCTCATGCTCATCAACCTGCGCGGAGTTCGGGAAGCGGGCTCCCTGTTCGCGGTGCCGACGTACCTTTTCCTCGCCTCAGTGCTCGGCATGTGCGCGATCGGTCTTTTCCAGGCAGCAACAGGCACCCTGAAGGACGCTCCGTCCGCTGGTTTTGACCTGCTCCCGGAGGCCGGGCTCGACGCCGGACTCACCGGCCTGGCCGGAGCTTTCCTTCTCCTGCGGGCGTTCTCCTCGGGTGCAGCCGCCCTCACCGGTGTGGAGGCAATCAGCAACGGGGTTCCCACGTTCCGCAAACCGAAGAGCCGCAACGCAGCCACCACCCTGCTGCTGCTCGGAGGCCTGGCGGCCGCCATGCTGGCCGGCATCCTGGCCCTCGCAAACCTCACCAAGGTCCACTTTGTGCAGGACCCGGCCACGCAGCTGCTCCAGAACGGGTCACCGGTGCAGGACTACATCCAGCATCCGGTGATCAGCCAGCTGGCCGAGACGGTGTTCGGAGACGGGTCCCTGCTTTTCTACGTGGTGGTTGCGGCCACCGGCCTGATCCTGGTGTTCGCGTCGAACACCGCCTTCAACGGTTTCCCGATCCTGGCATCCGTCCTGGCCAAGGACGGCTACCTTCCCCGGCAGATGCGCACCCGCGGTGACCGGCTGGCGTTCAGCAACGGAATCATCGTGCTGGGCCTCGCCGCGCTGGTTCTGATCCTGATTTTCAACGCAGACGTGACCCGGCTGATCCAGCTCTACATCGTTGGCGTCTTCGTGTCCTTCACTGCCAGCCAGCTTGGCATGATCCGGCACTGGACCGCCAAGCTGCGCACCGAGCGCAAACCCGAAAACCGGCGGCGGATGAACCGGTCCCGGCTGATCAACTCCTGCGGCTTCGGCATGACGGCCCTGGTGCTTGTGATCGTGGTGGTGACGAAGTTTGAGCACGGTGCCTGGATTGCCCTGTTAGCCATGGCATTCCTGTACGTAGTGATGGACAGCATCCGCCGGCACTACGCGGCCGTCGCCGAAGAGCTGCGGGTCGAGGAAGACCCCTCAGTGCTTGCCCTGCCCAGCCGGGTGAATGCCGTAATCCTGGTCTCCAAGGTCCACAAACCCGTCCTGCGGGCCCTGGCCTATGCCAGGGCCTCGCGCCCGTCGAGCCTGAACGCCATCATCGTGGACCTGGATCCGGACGAGACGGAGAAAACGGTCCTCAAGTGGGAGCGACTCCGCATACCGGTGCCGCTGACGGTACTTTCCTCGCCGTACCGCGAGACCGTCTCCCCTGTGCTGGCCTACCTGCGCGAAGCCCGCCGGTCTTCGCCGCGGGAACTTTTTGTGGTCTACATTCCCGAGTACGTCGTCGGACGCTGGTGGGAACAGCTGGTGCACAACCAGACTGCGCTGCGCATAAAGGCCCGCCTGCACTTTGAACCGGGCATCATGGTGGCCAGCGTTCCGTGGCAGCTGGCTTCCAGCCGGGATGCAGCGGCCGCTTCCCGGCAGGCAACCGAGCAAGCCCGGTCCGGGCGGGATACCCAGCCGGGAACAGACTCAAAGACGCCGGGGACGTAGCGCGCACCGGACGGCACCGCGCCTACGTCACGCCTCGACCTCAGCCCTGAAGCACTCCCCCGCGCTGCGCTGCCACAGCAGCTGCCGTGTCCTCCGCAATCAGCTCGGCGTTGATCGCCGTAGCCGCAGCCAGTCCGGCGGACGCCGCGCCAATGACCTGGGTCATGGGGGAGGTGAGGTTACCTGCAGCAAAGACCCCCGGGACAGAGGTCACACCACTGGAATCTGCCGGCACGGCAGTTCCGACGGCGAGGTCGCCAAAATGCTGTTCCTCCGCGGCGAGCCCCACGCCGGCGAGGTAGTCAGCCCGGGCTCGCAGCCGGGTCAGCACCACCAGTGCCTGCCGGGACACAAAGTCGCCTGAGCCCAGGCGTACCCCGGCCAGGCCGGCATCACCTTCGACGGCGGCGACGGCACCCTCCACGACGCGGATTCCGCGGGCAGCCAGTTGGATGGACTGCTCACTGTCCGGTTCGCCGGCGGCGTTGAGGAACAGCACCACGTCTTCGCACCACTGCCGCCACATCAGCGCCTGGTGCACGGCCGTATCAAGATCCGTGGCCAGCACACCGAGCGTCTTCCCGGCTGCTTCCCAGCCGTGGCAGTACGGGCAGTGCAGCACATCTGTTCCCCAGTAGCGGGCCAGGCCCGGGATCTCCGGCAGTTCGTCAAGTGCACCGCTGGCGGCGAGGACCCGCCGGCAGGCCAGAACAGTCCCGTCCTGCAGGAAAACCCGAAAAGTTCCGTCGCCGGCACGCTCCACATTCTGTGCCTGCCCCTCCAGGATGATGCCGCCATAGCTGCGCACTTCGTCCCGTCCGACGGCGTACAGCTCACCCGGCGCCGCTCCCTCCCGGCCCAGGTAATTATGGACGTGGCCGGCAGCCGCGTTGCGCGGTTCGCCCGAATCAACAACTGCCACCTTCCGGCGCGCCCGGGACAGTGCCAGCCCCGCACTGAGTCCGGCCGCGGCACCTCCCACTATGACGACGTCGTACTGCGCCTGCGCGGGCTCGTGCGGTTCCTTGGTCTGATACGTCATGGCTGCTCCTTGGCACGTTTGGCCGGCATCTGCCCGGCCCTCTGCAATAAGTCTCCGTTGCACGGAACACACGTACAACGGATCTTGCTGTTATGGCAAGATCCGTTTATGAACCCAGACGATGAAGCGATTATCACCGCCATTGGTGCCAGGCTGCGCTTCCTGCGGACCGCACGGGGCCGGACCCTCACGGCAGTAGCCGACTCCACCGGAATCTCGCTCAGCACCCTCTCCCGGCTGGAAAGCGGGCAGCGGCGGGCAACGCTGGACATGCTGCTCCCGCTGGCCAGGGCCTACGGCGTCACCCTGGATGAACTCGTCGCGGGCCCGCAAACCGGAGACCCACGCGTCCACATGCGCACTTCACGCCACCGCGGCGCCACCGTGATCTCCCTGACGGAGAAGGCCAGCGGGATCGGAGCCTTCAAGTACATCCTGCCGGCACCGAAGAAACCTGCTCTCCCGGACCTCAAAACCCACGACGGCTATGAATGGCTCTACGTGCTCAGCGGCCGGCTGCGGCTGCTGCTGGGCAGCAGCGAACTCATTCTGAGTGCTGGTGAAGCCGCGGAGTTTGAGACCCGGGTGCCGCACTGGATGGGAAACGCGGATAAGGACGCCGTCGAGTTCCTGGCACTGTTCGGGCCACAGGGCGAGAAGGCGCACGTCCGGGCCAGGCCGGCTGATCCGCGGAAGCGGTCCTGACCTAGACCTTGGCGTCGCTTCCCCGGCCCGCAAGCACAGACCGGTAGGCGTAGTCCGTCAGGCGTCCGTCCCGGAGGGCAAGTTCAACCCGTTCGAAGGAGCGCGGCCCGTCAGCGCTGTACGGGAAGTGGATCAGCTCGGCAATGAGCTCCCATTCCTCGGCGATGCCCTCAATGAGTTCGTCGGGGGTTTCATCCGGTCCGGGACCGCCGCCCAGCACGTTCCAGTCCTCCTCCGGTACCCGGTAGGACTCCAGCCGGTCCAGATCCGCCTCCAGCTCCTCGAGCGAGGCATATTCGCGCTGGGCAGAGGGCGGCACGGAGCCGTCCGGTGTCGCCAGCTGGCTGACAAAGGTGGTATCGGACGTAGGGTAGACGGAGGTTGGTACCGGTTCACCCTCCTCCAGGTAGGCCGGCAGCTGGGACGGCATCCAGTACCAGGCATCGCCCTGGTCGGCACCCCCGGGCTGATCCCGTTCGCTGATCCAGCCGCGCCCGGCCAGGAGCGCCTCGGCATCGTCGCTGAAGTATGCGGTCTCCCCGCGCAGCATGGCGTTGACCTCATGCTCGGCGCGGCGGGCCTGCTTCTTCTTGGAAACGGCCTTCTTGCGGGGCTTGGACTTAGGCACGGGGAGCTCCTGGGGTGGTGGAAACGGGAAGGCGGATGCGGTGGTACCAGCTAGAAGCCGGAGCCGCCTTCAACAGCCATGTTCGAGAACCGCGAGTAATGGCCCTGGAAGCCCACAACGATGGTCTTGGTGGGACCGTTACGGTGCTTGGCCACGATTACGTCGGCCTCGCCGGCCCGCGGGGATTCCTTGTCGTAGATGTCCTCGCGGTGAAGCAGGATCACCATGTCTGCGTCCTGCTCGATCGAGCCGGATTCACGCAGGTCGGAGACCATCGGCTTCTTGTCGGTGCGCTGTTCCGAACCACGGTTCAGCTGCGAGAGGGCGATCACGGGAACTTCAAGCTCCTTGGCCAGCAGCTTCAGGGCACGGGAGAACTCCGAAACTTCCTGCTGGCGGGATTCAACGCGCTTACCGGAGGACATCAGCTGCAGGTAGTCCAGGACCACCAGCTTGAGGTCGTGGCGCTGCTTCAGCCGCCGGCACTTGGCGCGGATCTCCATGAGGGACATGTTGGGGCTGTCATCAATGAACAGCGGCGCGTCGTTCATGCGGCCCATGGTGGTGGCGATCTTGCCCCACTGCTCATCCTTGATGGTGCCCTTGCGCAGATCCTGCAGGCCGATTGTGGCCTCGGCGGAAAGCAGGCGCATGGCAATCTCATTCCGACCCATTTCCAGGGAGAAGAAGACGGTGGTCATGTTGTGCTTGATGGCCGCGGAGCGGGCAAAGTCCAGCGCGAAGGTGGACTTGCCGACTGCGGGACGGGCGGCAATGACGATCATCTGGCCGCCGTGCAGGCCCTGGGTCAGTTCGTCGAGTTCGTAGAAACCGGTGGGAACACCGGTCATTCCCTCGCCGCGGTGCCCGGCGGACTCGATTTCATCCACCGTGCCTTCGATGATGTCCTTCAGGGGAACATAGTCCTCCGCGGTACGGCGTTCGGCGACGGCATAGACCTCTGCCTGGGCTGCATTGACCAGGTCATCAACTTCGCCGTCGTTGGAGTAGCCCAGCTGGACAATCTTGGTGCCGGCGTCCACCAGGCGCCGCAGGACCGCGCGTTCGCGGACGATCTCGGCGTAAAACCCGGCGTTGGCTGCAGTGGGGACGGACTGGATCAGCGTGTGCAGGTAGGCCGGGCCGCCGATGCGGGTGATCTCTCCGCGCTTGGTCAGCTCGTCAGAGACCGTAACGGCATCAGCGGGCTCGCCGCGGCCGTAGAGATCGATGATGGCTTCGTAGATGGCTTCATGGGCCGGGCGGTAGAAGTCGACGCCGCGCAGCACCTCCACGCAGTCGGCGATCGCATCCTTGGAGAGCATCATGCCGCCAAGCACCGACTGCTCCGCTACCAGGTCCTGGGGCGGAGTCCGGCCAAAATCGGGAGTTCGGGTTGATTCAGCGGAATCCGCATGTGCAAGCGACACGGGGCCACCCTTTCCAAGAATGTTCTATCCACGGGCTCCGTCCGGCTGACCCGCAAGGCATGTATGGCTGGCTCTAGTTCTAGCCGACGGCACTGACATTGGGCGCCTCTGCCCGCCGTGCCCTCGCCGATACTTTTCCGGGTGCGCCGATGAGGGAGTCCACCGCAACCGTAGCCCCGTAAGGCTCCCTCAACAAACGAGTTATCCACAGGCATTGTGGATACCCTGTTCATAACTCGGCGTGTCTTGTGCACAGGTTGGGCATAAGGCTGTGGACAACAAATTAGTTTCAAGCAAAATATGGCTCTGACTAGGGGAAACACTTCTCCACACCTGTGCACAGCCAACTATTTTCCCCAACGTTCAGCCACACCCTTCAGGTTGACAGAATCCCAAAAGGGGCATACGGCGCCCGTTATCCACAGCCGCTATCCACATACTTGTGAGCTACTCGAAACTACCTGTGACGGTAAGCCTGCTGAGTGCTGCGGGGTGCCTGAAACGCAGCAGCGCCCCCTGCCTCACAGGAGGCGGGGGGCGCTGCAGATCACGCAGTGCGAGGCGATCGGTACTAGCTGGCAACGACCTCAAGGTCGATTACAGCAGCAACGTCGTCGTGCAGGCGGACGTTGGCCTGGAAGGAACCAACCGACTTGATGTGAGTCGGCAGTTCAACCTTGCGCTTGTCGATGCTGCCGAGGCCGGCAGCTTCAACAGCAGCGGCAACGTCAGCAGGCTTGACCGTGCCGAAGAGGCGTCCGGACTCGCCGGCCTTGACGGTCAGCTTGACCGGCTTGGCGGAGAGTGCAGCAGCCTGCTTCTGGGCATCTTCCAGCGAAGCGTGCTCGCGAGCAGCGCGGGCAGCCTTGATGGACTCAACCTGCTTCTCGCCGCCCTTGGTCCAGGTCAGAGCGAAGCCGCGGGGCACCAGGTAGTTACGTGCGTAACCGTCCTTCACCTCGACAACGTCGCCTGCAGCACCGAGACCGGTGACTTCGTGGGTCAGAATGAGCTTTGCCATGAGTTAGGTTCCTTTCCTTTAGCCGCGGCCAGCGCCGGAGTAAGGCAGGAGTGCAACTTCACGGGCGTTCTTGATTGCCTGTGCGATCTTGCGCTGTTCCTGCACGGTTACGCCAGTTACGCGACGAGCGCGGATCTTTCCGCGGTCGGAAATGAACTTGCGCAGCAATGCTACGTCCTTGTAGTCGATGACAGTGATGTCAGCGGCCTTCAAGGGATTGGACTTTGGTTTGGGCTTGCGAAGTTCAGCCTTAGCCATCGTGGAGCTCCTTATGTCTAGTGGAGCCCGTGGATCAATTCCACGGGATGGGCTCGACGGCGGTTGCCGTCAGAGGTTGTGCCTTGCGGCACAGGGGTATTGCTTAGAAGGGCGGATCGTTGGAATCCGGGCCGGCTCCCCAGCCGCCTGAGTTGCCGCCTGCAGGGGCACCCCAGGGATCGTCCGCAGGTGCGGACTGCTGCTGCTGCTGGCCGCCCCAACCGGAGTTGGAGTTGCCGCCGAAGCCGCCGCCGGCGTTACCGCCGAACCCACCGCCGCCACCGCCGGAGCGCTGGGTGCGGGTGACCTTTGCGGACGCGTAACGAAGCGAGGGGCCGATTTCGTCGACCTCAAGCTCCATGACGGTACGCTTTTCGCCCTCTTTGGTCTCGTACGAACGTGACTTCAGGCGGCCTTGGCAGACGACTCGGGTTCCCTTGGTCAGGGACTCGGCGACGTTTTCCGCAGCTTCACGCCAGACCGACGCACGGAGGAACAGCGTTTCGCCGTCCTTCCATTCGTTGGACTGCCGGTCGAAGGTGCGCGGCGTCGAGGCAATGGTGAAGTTCGCCACTGCTGAACCGGACGGGGTGAACCGGAGTTCCGGATCGTTCGTCAGGTTGCCGACCACGGTGATCGTTGTCTCGCCTGCCATTTATGCCTCCTGGTGTCTCGGCCCGGAGTACCCGGGCCTTTCGTTGACGAATAAAGGTTGGACCGAAATTACTCGGCAACAACCTTCTGGTCTTCGGGGCGGATGATCTTGGTACGCAGGATGGTCTCGTTGAGGCCAAGCTGGCGGTCAAGCTCAGCAGCAGCTGCAGGGCTGGCGGTGAAGTTAACCACCGCGTAGATGCCTTCGGACTTCTTCTTGATGTCGTAGGCCAGGCGGCGACGACCCCAGATGTCCACCTTGTCGACGGTTCCACCCTCGTTGCGGACAACGTTGAGGAACTTGTCGAGCGAAGGCTCCACGGTACGCTCTTCGACCTCGGGGTCGATGATTACCATCAGTTCATAAGCACGCATTTGTGAACCCACCTCCTTTGGGCTATACGGTCACGGTCTTTCCGTAACAGGAGGTTCTTTAGCGTTGTCTTTGCGTCCGGGCCGGCGGTGAACCCGCGTTATGCCCGGAAGCCTGCCGGCCGAAGCCGACAGCACAGACTTCCCTATCCTATCGGATTTTCCCGACTCCAAAGTTCACCTGTGGACAGTCCCCCTGTCCCCCGCCGCGCGGCTACCGGGCGAAGAAGGCCCCTGCGGCACGGGAGAGCTGGAACGGGTCCTCCACACCGGCCATCTCGCGGGCCGAGTGCATCGAGAGCAGCGGGATGCCGACGTCGATGGTGCGGATTCCCAGGCGGGTCGCGGTCAGCGGGCCGATCGTGGAACCGCAGGGAATGGAGTTGTTGGAGACGAATTCCTGGTAGGGCACCCCGGCTTCGCGGCACAGTGCGGCCCAGTAAGCGGCGCCGGGGGCATCGGTGGTGTAGCGCTGGTTGGCGTTGATCTTGAGCAGCGGACCGCCGTTCAGGACCGGACGGTTGGCCGGGTCGTGCCGTTCGGCATAGTTGGGATGCACTGCATGCCCGGCGTCGGCAGAAATGCAGAACGAGGCCGCGAAGGCACGCTGGGAGTCCGCGGTTCCGGCACCCAGGCCGGCGCTGATGCGGGCCAGAATGTCTTCGAGGAACGGACCGGCCGCTCCGGAACGGCTCCCGCTGCCTACCTCTTCGTGATCGAAGGCGGCCAGGACAGCGATCGATCCGCCGGTCTTGGATTCGGCGGCGGCTTCCAGCGCACACAGCCCCGCGTGCACGGAGGAGAGATTATCCAGCCGCCCGGAGGCAAAGAATTCCGAATCGGCACCAAAGACGCGCGCAGGCTGGGTGTCGGCGGCAACGACGTCGTACCCGCCGATCTCTTCACGGTCCACGCCGGCTTTGGCCGCGAGCAGACCCAGCAGGTCCGCAGCGGACGGGTCGCCGAGCCCCCACACCGGGTTCATGTGCTGCTGCTTATCCAGCTTCAGGCCCTCGTTCACGGCGCGGTCCAGGTGGATCGCCAGCTGGGGGAAGCGCAGCAGCGGGCCCGTGGCAACCAGGTGCTCGACGCCGTCGAGCGTCACCAGCCGGCCGGCCAGCTCCAGTTCCCGGTCCAGCCAGGAGTTCAGCAGCGGGCCGCCGTAGACCTCCACACCGGCCTGCAGCCAGCCGAACTTTCCGGTGGTGGGAGAGGGCTTGAGCTTGAACGTGGGTGAATCGGTGTGCGTGCCGAAGATGTTGAAACCGGTGCCCGGCGCCGCACCGTCCGGCACAATCCAGGCGATGAAGGCGCCGTCGCGCACCACCACGTACTTACCGGGCACTGCCGGCCAGTCCGAGTCTTCCCGCAGCTCGGTGAAACCGGCGGCCTGCAGGCGGTCCGCTGCGGTGCGCGCGGCGTGGAAGCTCGAGGGGGAAGCGGCGACGTACTCGCCGAGGTCGGTGACGTGTTCGTGCGGCGTTGGATTCATAGTCCGATTCAACCAGAAAGCCCGGCCTGCCGGACATAACAGTGGAGGGGAGCGCGGCCGTTCGTTCCGCGTTCCCCTCCACCGGGTTTATGCAGCCCAGCCTGATGTCAGCTGAGCAGATTTGTCAGGTCCTGGCCAATCAGGTCCTAGACGTCGCGGCGCTTGTTGACGATCAGCGCTACGAGGATCAGTGCGACTGCCCATCCGCCCAGGACGAGTCCGCCTTCGAGCTGGTTCAGGGCGCCGTCGCCAATCTGGGTGGCGACCAGCTGGGTGCCGGCACTGCTGGGCAGGAAGCGTGCGGCGTCGGGAATCCAGTCCGCCAGCCCGGAGACCAGCTGAACGATCACGGGCAGGACGAACAGCACACCGATGATGGTTACGACTCCGCCGGCGGTGCTGCGCAGCAGCGATCCGGTGGCCACACCCATGAGGGCGATCGCAGCGAGCAGGGTGCCCGTGTTGATGATGCTGGGCAGCACCCCGGGTGCGTCCAGGGCGAAGTCCAGGTTCTCCGGTGCCAGCAGCGGCTGGCTGATCAGGTAGCTGGCGAAGGCGCCGACTACGCCGATACCGAAGGCTACGACGCCGATGATGATGGCCTTGCCCAGCATTGCCGGGGTCCGGGTGGGAACCGCCACCATGGTGGAGCGGATCATGCCGGTGCTGTACTCGGAGGCAACCAGGACCACGGCCAGGGCAGCAATGAGCAGCTGGCCGAACAGTACGCCGGAGGCTGGAGTGTCATACACCATGGCCTGCAGGTCCATGCCGGTCCCCACGCCCATGGCCGGGCCCATGGTGGGGTCGTCCGCGAGCATCTCGGCCGTGACGGCCCAGCTCCAGGCCACGAGGGCGGCAATGCCGACCATCACCACCAGGGTGGTGGCCAGCAGGATCACTGTTGAAGGAACGGTAGTGACCTTAATCCACTCGGACCGGATCACCCGGGCAAAGTTGACGCCGCTGCCGTCGGTGCGGGCCGTCCGGCGGGACGGGGCGGGGGCGGTTGCGGTGCTCATGCTCGGCTTCCTTCCACAACAGGCTCGGCTGCAGCCGGTTCCTGGCTAAATCCATGGGACTTGTATTCGACGTCGTCCCGGGTGAGTTCCATGTAGGCGTCTTCAAGCGAGACCTGGATGGGGGTGAGTTCGGTGAGCAGGATCCTGCGGTCCAGCGCGATTTCCGCGATGGAGCGTGAATCGGCGCCGCTGATTTCGAACAGACCGTCCTCGACGCGCTTGATTTCCGCGCCCTGTCCCTCAAGGACGGGCAGCAGATCAGCCGCGTTGTCGGTGCGTACCCGCGTGCGCTGGCGTCCGCCGCCGTCGATGATGTCCTGGATGGGTGCGTTCGCGATGATGCGGCCCCGTCCAATCACAATGAGGTGGTCTGCCGTGACGGCCATTTCACTCATCAGGTGGGAGGACAGGAAGACGGTGCGGCCCTCGGCGGCCAGACCGCGGGCCAGGTTGCGGACCCAGAGCACGCCCTCGGGATCGAGGCCGTTTACCGGCTCGTCGAGGATCAGCGTGTGCGGGTCCCCGAGCATGGCGACCGCGATGCCGAGCCGCTGGCCCATGCCCAGCGAGAAACCGCCGACGCGCTTCTTCGCGACGGATCCCAGCCCGGTGAGCTCGATGACTTCGTTGACGCGCTTGTTGGAGATGCCGTGCGTGGCCGCCATTGCGCGCAGGTGGTTGTAGGCCGACCGGCGGGTATGCACTGCCTTGGCATCCAGCAGGGCGCCCACCTCGTGCAGCGGAGCCTTGTGGCGGGCGTAGGGCTTGCCGTTGATGGTCACGTTTCCTGAGGTGGGACGGTCCAGTCCCACGATCATCCGCATGGTCGTCGACTTGCCTGCACCGTTCGGACCCAGGAAGCCGGTGACTTTACCTGGTTCGACGGTGAAGGAGACGTTGTCGACGGCGGTCTTGCTGCCGTAGCGCTTGGAGAGGCCGTGTGCCTCGATCATGGTGATCCTCATCTAGGAGCGGAGCGTACAAGTTCGGGGGTGTGCCTCCACACTATGCTCCCGCGCTCCGCGGCGGACCGGCCCTAGGGATGATTCAGGGCAAAACCGGCGTCCCCCTTAGGGATGACTCAGGGTGCTCCCTGACTTCTGCGGACCGTCCCGCGGGTTCTAAACGTCCCGCTTTTTGATGACGATCATGGCTGCGGCGAGCAGCACCACCGCCCAGCCCGCGAGGATGAGTCCGCCCTCCACCTGGTTGAACTGCCCCGTCTGCACTTCCGTGGCTACCAGCTGGGTCGCCGCGGCACTGGGCAGGAAGCGCGCCGCGTCCTCCACCCAGTCCGCCAGCCCGGTGAGCAGTGCGGCAATGATCGGCAGGACGAACAGGGCACCTACCAGGGTCACCACCCCGCCGGCGGTGTTGCGCAGCAGCCCGCCGATCCCCACTCCCATAACGGCGATCAGAGCCAGGACGGTTCCGGTGTTAATGATCGACGGCAGCACACCGTCAGCCCCCAACCCGAATTCGAGGTCCGCGCCGGACAGAATCGGCTGCGCCAGCAAGTACGTAGTGAAAGCTGCCAGGACACCGAGCAGGAAGGAGATGACGGCGATCACCAGCGTCTTGGCCAGCAGGGCCGGGATGCGCGTGGGCACGGCCACCATGGTGGACCGGATCATGCCGGTGGTGTATTCGGAGCCGATCAGCACCACTGCCAGCGCCGCGATCAGCAGCTGGCCAAACGGCAGCCCGGACGCCGGGATGTCATATGCCAGGCTTTCGGGCGGACCGCCCACCCCTTCCGGGGGGCCCGCTTCAGGGTCGTTCACGAGTTCGACGGTCCCCCACGCGACCAGGGCACCCAGACCAACCATCACTGCGAAGCTCACGGCCAGCAGGATTATGGTTGAGGGCACCGTGACGGTCTTGATCCACTCGGAGCGCACAACCCGCCCGAATGTGACCCGGCCGCCGGGCCAGGTGCGCGGTGTGCGGGATGCCGGGGCTGCTGTACTCATTTGCTCTGCCCTTCGGGTGCCGGGAGCGCCTGCTCGCTGACTGGCCCGGACCGGTACTCAACTTCGCCGCCGGTCAGTTCCATGTAGGCGTCTTCAAGGGTCTCCTGCTGCGGTATTAGTCCGGTGATGAGGATGCCCCGGCTGAAGGCTGCCTCGGCGATGCTGCGGGCGGATAGCCCGAGGATCTCCAGCTCGTCCGCAGCCTGCCGCCGCACCTCCGCACCTGCAGAGCCGACGGCGTCGGCCAGGGCATCGGCGTCGTCCGTGCGCACCAGGACCCGCTCCTTTTGGCCTCCGGTGAGGACCTCGTCAATCGGAGCGTCTGCCAGGATCCTTC
Organism: Arthrobacter sp. 3Tela_A; assembly: GCF_049311025.1. Lineage (NCBI taxonomy): Bacteria > Bacillati > Actinomycetota > Actinomycetes > Micrococcales > Micrococcaceae > Arthrobacter > Arthrobacter sp. 3Tela_A. The sequence continues at coordinate 14,377 of NZ_JAXIOM010000007.1, read as the reverse complement.
CGCGGCCGATCACGATCAGGTGGTCTGCCGTCACAGCCATCTCGCTCATCAGGTGTGAGGAGATAAACACCGTCCGGCCCTCGGCGGCCAGGCCCTTAACCAGGTAACGGACCCATTTCACGCCTTCCGGGTCCAATCCGTTGACGGGTTCATCCAGGATCAGCGTCTGCGGGTCGCCCAGCATGGCTGCCGCGATGCCAAGCCGCTGGCCCATGCCCAGCGAGAAACCGCCCACGCGCTTCCGGGCTGCGGACCCAAGCCCGGTCAGTTCAATGACCTCCTTTACGCGCGACGCCGGTATCCCTTCGGTCGCGGCCATGGCCCGCAGGTGGTTGTACGCGCTGCGCCTCGGATGAACGGCCTTGGCCTCAAGCAGGGCACCGACCTCATGCAACGGCATGCGGTGCCTGGCGTACGGTTTCCCGTTGACAATGACGTTCCCGGACGTGGGGTGGTCCAGCCCGACGATCATCCGCATGGTGGTCGATTTCCCGGCGCCGTTGGGCCCGAGGAACCCGGTGACCTTGCCGGGCTGGACATTGAAGGTGATGCCGTCGACGGCGGTCTTGCCGCCGAATCGCTTGGTGAGTTCGTGTGCCTGGATCATGCTTGGTCCTTTGGTTCGAAAGGGACGGGTCCTAGCGGGAACTCACCGCCTCGAACTTGCGGACGGCCAGAGGTACGAACACCACAAGCATGATCGCGGAGCCGATCAGCACCGTGGTGACGGGATTCTGCATGGGCCAGGTGTCCGGCACCGGCGTTGAACCCAGGTTGCCGAAGAGCTGGCGGACGGCCTGGACCAGCGCGGAGACCGGATTCCAGTCAGCGATCGTCCGCAGCGGTTCCGGCAGCGTGGAGCTCTGCACAAAAGCGTTGGAAATAAACGTGATGGGAAACAGGATGATGAAGGAGGCGTTGTTGATCGCTTCCGGGGAGCGCACGGACATGCCCAGCAGGGCCATCACCCAGCTGAAGGCGTAGGAGAACAGCAGCAGCAAACCCACACCGCCCAGGAAACCCCAGAAGGACGTGTTCACGCGCCAACCAACCAGCAGTCCGGTGCACATCATGATGATCACCGAAATGCCGTTCAGCACCAGGTCGGAGTTGGTCCGTCCGATCAGCACAGCCGAAGGGCTCATGGGCAGCGTGCGGAACCGGTCGATGATTCCTTCCTTCAGGTCCTGGGCCATGGCAGATCCGGAGAACGTGGAACCGAACACCACTGTCTGCGCGAAGATGCCTGCCATCAGGTACTGCGTGTAGTTGGTCCCGGCGACCTGGATGGATCCGCCGTAGACCTGGCTGAACAGCAGCACGAACATGATGGGCTGCAGCACAGCGAACACGATCATGTCCGGCGTGCGGCGGATCTTAATCAGGTTTCGTTTGGTGACGGTCCAGCCGTCGGAGATCCAGGTGCCCGCGGTGGTGCCGGAGCCCGCCTGGAACCGGGCCGTGACTGCGGCGCTCATCGTGCTGCCTTCGCTTTCCCGGCATCCTGCTTTTCTTCTTCGGTGGTGTGCCCGGTGAGTTTCAGGAACACGTCGTCGAGGGTGGGGCGCCGGATACCGGCGTCGTGCAGTCCGATTCCCTCGGCTTCCAGGTCACGTAGAACCCGCTGCAGGGCCAACGGGCCCTCTGTCACTGCCACTTCCAGGGCGCGTCCGTCGCTGGCGGTGTGGACTTCTCCGCTGCCGTAGCGCGCCAGGATCTCCTTCGCCGTGCCCGAGTCGAATCCCTCGACCAGCGCCACGGCTACCCGGTGTCCCCCGATCCGGGCCTTGAGCTGGTCCGAGGTGCCTTCAGCTATGACCTTGCCACCGTCGATCACGGCCACCGTGTCCGCCAGCTGGTCTGCTTCCTCCAGATACTGGGTGGTCAGCAGCAGGGTGGTTCCGCCGGCCACCAGCGACTTGATCACGTCCCAGAGCGCCAGCCTGCTGCGCGGGTCCAGCCCGGTGGTCGGTTCGTCCAGGAACAGGACGCGCGGATTGTTGACCAGGGCACCGGCAAGGTCCAGCCGGCGGCGCATGCCGCCGGAATACCCCTTCACCGGCCGGTTGCCGGCGTCCGCCAAGTCGAACTGTTCAATGAGTTCAGCGGCCCGCCGGCGGGCCTGCTCCGTGGGCAGGTGGTAGAGCTTGCCGACCATCCGCAGGTTCTCGACACCGGTCAGGTTCTCATCCACCGCCGCGTACTGGCCGGACACGCCAATGATCCGGCGGACGTCCTTTGGCCGGGCAGCGACGTCGATTCCATCGATGGAAGCGGTCCCTGCATTGGGTTTGATCAGGGTGGTGAGCACCTTGACCGCCGTCGTTTTTCCGGCGCCGTTGGGGCCCAGCAGCGCTGTTACGGTGCCCTGCGGCACTCCGATGTCCAGGCCGTCGAGGGCAAACACCGGCCCGGACTTGGACTTATAGACCTTGGTGAGGCCTCGGGCCTGAATCAGGGGGTCGCGCCGGCCTTCCGAGGCCGGGCGCACTTGGTTGTGGGGGTTGGAGGGAAGGGACATGCGAACAGGTTAGGACTGCCCGCATCCGTTGGATAGGGCTTATCCGGACAGCTTCAGTCCGGAAGGCAAGAGCGCCGGATCTTTGGCTGGAAATATGCCCTAGGAGGCAGAATCTCCCGAATCCAGCTCCTCTGGTTTGCGCTCGGCGGCAACAGGCGCGAACACGATGGACATCAGCATCGCGGCACCGACGACGAGCAGTGCGTTGCGCAGCCCCCAGAGCTCGCCCAGGAAACCGAGCAGCGGCGGTCCGACGAAGAAGGCTGTGTAGCCGAGGGTCGAAACCACGGAAACGCGTCCCGCGGCGTGGACCGGATCGTCGCCGGCAGCAGACATTCCCATCGGGAAGCCCAGCGCGGCACCGATACCCCACAGGATGACCCCGATCCCGGCCAGCCAGAGACTGGGAGCGAAGACAAACAGGAGCAGTCCTGCGAGCGAGGCGCCCATGCACAGCCGCAGCGCCCGGACCCGGCCCATGCGGTCGATCAGGCGGGCGCCGAACCAGCGGGTGGCAGTCATGGCAGCTACGAATACGCCGAACATCACTGCCCCGGCTGTCTCCGAGGCGTCGAGCCCGTCCACGGTTGCCTTGGCCACCCAGTCGTTGGCGGCGCCTTCGGTCAGTGCCGCCCCCAGGACAACGACGCCGATCAGCAGCGTGCGGCCCTCTTTCCATGCGCCGAAGCTGGAAGGTTTCGGTGCGCCCGTTTGGTGCGGATGAAGCATCTCGGGGGAATCCGGCAGGAAGGCCCGGGGTACCAGGATCACCAGCACGACGGCGATCACCACGATTCCGATCAGGTGCACCGGCAGGCTGACGTTCAGGGCGGACAGGCCGGCGCCGATCATCGCACCCAGGAAGGCACCACCGCTGAAGGCACCGTGGAACTTGGGCATCAGCGTCCGGCGCAGGCCGCGTTCAACTTCCGTGCCTTCAAGGTTCATGGCCACGTCCCAGAGGCCAATGCCGGAGCCGAAGATCAGCAGCCCGGCCGCGGTAAGGGGAATCGATCCCGCGGACAGTCCGGCCGCGATGACCAGCCCGGCCGCGGAGGCGAGCAGTCCGCCGGTCCGCACGGCGTTGGCAGTGCCAACCCGCTGGGCCAGGGCGCCGGCGAGGGGCAGCGCAGCCACTGAGCCCACGGCAGAGAAGAGCAGCAGCAGGCCTACACCCGCGGAACCAATATCCAGTGCCTGAGCGGCAGCCGGAATGCGTGCCGCCCAGCTGGCGAAGATCACACCGTTGAGGGCGAAAACGGCAAAGACAGCCAGAAGGGCACGGTCCAGGGTTTTGGTGTTCACACCCTCATTCTGGAGCCCGGACCCTGCCGGAGTGAAACGGGCGCGCGCGGGCCGGTCAGCGGACGCGTTCGACCCGCTTTTCGTCCCAGACCGGTTCTTCGGACTCATAGACCCGCCCGTCGGAGCCGAACACCAGGAACCGGTCGAAGCTGCGGGCGAACCAGCGGTCGTGCGTTACCGCCAGAACCGTTCCTTCGAAGGCTTCGATGGCCTTCTCCAGTGCCTCGGCGGAGTGCAGGTCCAGGTTGTCGGTGGGCTCATCGAGCAGCAGCAGCGTGGCTCCGGAGAGTTCCAGCAGCAGGATCTGCAGGCGCGCCTGCTGGCCGCCGGAAAGCGAGTCGTACTTCTGCTCGCCGGAGGAGGCCAGGCCGTAGCGGTCGAGGGCGCCGGCAGCGGCCTCCCGGCCCAGGCCGGAGCGGTGCTCATCCCCGCGGTGCAGGATGTCCAGCAGGGTCTTCCCCAGCAGATCCGGGCGCAGCATGGTCTGCGCGAAGAAACCGGGACGGATCCGGGCGCCCAGCTTCACCGAACCCTCATGCGGAACCGGGGCGATCTCCACCTCGGAGACCGGCTCGTGTTCCTTGTCCGGATCGCTGCCGCCCAGGGCCAGCAGACGCAGGAAGTGGGACTTGCCGGAACCGTTGGACCCCAGCACACCAACCCGGTCGCCAAACCAGATTTCCGTGCTGAACGGCTTCATCAGCCCGGTCAGCTCCAGCTTCTGCGCCACCACGGCGCGCTTGGCGGTACGGCCGCCGCGCAGCCGCATCTTAACGTTCTGCTCGATCGGCAGCGCTTCGGGCGGTCCGGCTTCCAGGAACTTCGCCAGGCGGGTCTGGGCGGCGTGGTACCGGTTGGCCATGTCGGAGCGGAACGCGGCCTTGTTCTTGTACATGTTGACGAGTTCCTTGAGCTTCACGTGCTCCTCGTCCCAGCGCCGGCGCAGCTCCTCGAAGCGTGCGTTGCGGTCTTCGCGGGCCTTGATATAGCTTCCGAACCCGCCGCCGTGAATCCACGCCGAGGCGCCGTTGATGCCCGGCTCCAGCGTCACGATGCGGGTAGCCGCGTTGGCGAGCAGCTCACGGTCGTGCGAAACGAAAAGGACGGACTTCTTCGATTCGGCGAGCTTGGATTCCAGCCAGCGCTTGCCCGGCACGTCCAGGTAGTTGTCCGGCTCATCGAGCAGCAGCAGCTCATCCGGGCCGGAGAACAGCGCCTCCAGCACCAGCCGCTTCTGCTCACCGCCGGAGAGCGTGCTGGCCTGGCGGTACTGGGCGGAGTCGAAGGGCATGCCCAGGGCGGCTGTGGTCACTTCGTCCCAGACGGTTTCCTGTTCGTAGCCGCCCACGTCGCCCCAGTCGGCAATGGCCTGGGCGTAGCGCATCTGGGTGGGCTCGTCGTCGTTCTCCATCATGGCTTCTTCGGCCTCGTCCACTGCGCGCGCCGCCGCGGCAATGGCGGGCGGCGCGGCGGAAACCAGCAGGTCCCGGACGGTGCTGCCGTCGCGCACCTGGCCCACGAACTGGCGCATGATGCCCATGTTTCCGGACCGGGACACGGTGCCCTCGTCTGGTTTGATGTCTTCCGCGATGATCCGCAGCAGGGTGGTCTTCCCGGTGCCGTTGGGCCCGATCAGGGCAGTCTTGTGTCCCTCCCCCACCTTGAAGCTGACGCCGCTGAGCAGCTGCCTGCCGTCGGAGAGGAAATAGTCAATGCCGGATACGTCGAGATGAGCCACGCTTCCATCCTCCCACCGCCGCACAGATCTTCCGTCAGCACTCCGCCAGCGTGACGGCACGCAGCACCGGGCATAGGATTTGAGTCCGAAGAATCCGCACAACCCGGGAGAAAAAGATGATCTTCATCGTCGTCAAGTTCAAGGTCAAGCCGGAGTGGACTGAGCGGTGGCCGCAGCTCACCGCCGATTTCACCGCTGCCACGCGCGGCGAAGAGGGCAACCTTTGGTTCGACTGGTCCCGCAGCCTGGAAGATCCGAACGAATTCGTCCTGGTTGAGGCCTTCAAGGACGACGCCGCTGCCGCCCACGTGAACAGCGACCACTTCCAGCAGGCCATGAAGGACATGCTGCCGGCGCTGGTTGAGACCCCGCGGATCATCAACACGCTGATCGAGGGCCAGGAGTGGTCCCGGATGGGCGAACTCGAGGTTAAGTAGCGTCGTCATTCCCCGCTGGAGAGCGGGCCGGCTACTCCTGCAGGGAGAACCCGGCGCGCTCCAGCATTTCGCGCAGGTCCACCACTGTCTGTTCGTCGATGTCCTTGCCGCGGGGCGGGGTGAGATAGTCGGTTTGCCCTGCGATGGTGACCTCGTACTTGCCGTTGTGCTCCCGCGTGGTGTCGGCAACGGCATCAAGCAGGGACCGCACACGCTTCCACTCAATGTTGTGGGAAACCGGATGGCGCAGAATCTGGTTCAGTGTGTCCCGGTGGTGATTGCTCAGGTGTTCGGGTGTGTCCGTCATGGGAACCTCCTCGTTCAAGTTCCCCACGCCGCGCGGCCCAGTGCAAGGGCTCAGGGCCGGAAGTCCAGGCCGAGGGTCTCACCCGCCACCTCCACCCCGGAGCTGAAGCTGATGTTCACCAGGTCAGAGCGGCTTTCCCAGCGTCCCGCCCCGCTGGTGTCCTCCTGGTACTGCGCCCGGGCCTTGCCTCCGGCGGCATACACGGTAAGCCCTGATTCGGGCGTGCCCGTGATCCGGTATTCCGGAGCCCGTTCCAAAACCCACTGCACATCCCGGACCCGTTCCGGCCCGTAGCCGGAGTACGCCGCGTTGGGGCAGGCCGAAGGTGCGGCCTCAGGACGGGCGAGGCACTGCGCCAGGTAAGCCTCTGCCTGCGCCTGGACTTCGGCGGCCAGCTCGGCATTCGCCGCCGCCCGGAGACGGACCGGATTCGGACCGCCTGCCATACCGGGATCCACCAGCACCGTTTTGCCTGCACCGTAGCTGAAGAAGCGTTCCAGTGGACCTTCCACCAGGTAGGAACCGGGGAGCAGCAGTACCTCCGCTGAGTCCTCGCCCGGCGGCAGGGCCAGTGCGGTCCCGTTGATCCTGATCTGTCCCGTTCCGGCGGGAACCTCCACCCGCACGGTCCTCGCAGCGGAGGGCTCCAGCTTCCATGCCGAGAAGACCAGTGCCTGGGATCCGGCCTCCACCAGATGTAGCTCAACGGTGCTGCGCTCACCGCTGCGGTCCACCAGCGCCTGCACGACGGCGCTGCCGGCACTGATTTCCTGTCCCAGGATTTCGAAACCGGTGATCCGTGCCCCTGCAGACTCGTAAACCGCCGGGTCCTGCGGAACCAGGGCCCCGGTCTCCGGCAGCAGTGCGTGCGCGGCTGCCTGGTCTCCGGAGGCAAGCGCCGCCAGGTAGTCCTCCGCCACTGCCTGCGGGCCCAGCACGTTCTGGCTCACGAAACGGTATCCGAACACGCCCGCGGCCAGCAGGACGGCAGCTCCGGCAACGGCCAGGACAAGCGCGGTGTTCCGCCGTGTGCGCCCCGGACTGCGCCGACGGCCGCGGCGTCCCCGGCGTTGCCCGGACTGCCTGCCGGCCTGTTCCGGGGAAGGATTGCGGAGGGGCGCTTCGGGATGCCCGGTAAGTGGTGGTGTTGAAACCGTCATAAGAGATCCCCCGGCTGCGCTGTGGCTGAGGCTCTGATCGAAGCCACGGTCCTAAGATGCCGAGTTCCAAGATACCGCCGGCGGCGGCGGCTGCCGGCGCAACGCCGCGCTTCCGGCATCAATCCGTAACCTTGCTGCTACCTGCCCGGGGCGAGGGAGGGCAGCGGCAGCCCGAATACGGTCCGCAGTGCCGCAGCCGCCGCGTGGTATCCGCCCATTCCGTGCACGCCAGGCCCGGGAGGAGTGGATGCCGAGCACAGGAAAACGCCGGGCAGCGGGGTCTTCCACGGGGTAGGGGAAAGCACAGGGCGGCGGAGCATCTGCCCGAGCGTTACGGCCCCGGCCCCGAAGTCCCCGCCCACATAGTTTTCGTTGTAGGCGGCCAGGCCGCGCGCCGTCGTCGTGTGTGTTTCCACGACGACGTCCCGGAATCCCGGGGCGAAGCGTTCAATCTGCGCGGTGACTGCGGCGGCCATATCCTGCTCTGATCCGGCGGGAACATGGCAGTAGGTCCACAGGATGTGCCGGCCGGCGGGAGCGCGGGAGGCATCGAAAGTGCTGGGCTGGGAAAGCAGTACGTAAGGTTTCTCCGGGTGCCGGCCGGCGGCTACCTCGGCCTCGGAGGCAGCGGTCTCTTGGCGTGTTCCGCCCAGATGAACGGTTCCGGCAGTGGCCAGCCCGGGGTGGGCCCACGGGACCGGACCGGAGAGGATAAAGTCCACCTTGCAGGCGGCATTGCCGTACCGGAAACGGTGCAGCGCGCGTTCATAGCGGGCCGGCAGCGCTCCGTTCGCCAGGCGCAGCAGCCCTGCCGGCGCGGTGTCGAGGATGACGGCCCGGGAGCCGGAGAGTTCACTGAGCGAATCCACGGCGTGCCCCGTCTCGAGTGCTCCGCCGTGCGCCCGGAGGTCCTCCACCAGGGCGTCCGCGATGGCCTGGGACCCGCCCTGCGGCACGGGCCAGCCGACGCTGTGGGCCAGCAGTGCCAGAAGCAGGCCGCCGCCGGCCGAGGGCAGGGACGGCAGCCGTCCCACCGGGTGGGCCATCACGCCGGTGAGCAGCGCGGGCGCCGCATCTTCGCTGAAGCGGCGGTTCCAGGTACGGCTTCCCTGGTCCAGGGCAGCCAGGCCAAACCGCAGCGCGGCCAGCGGCTCGCGGGGAAGCTTCAGCAGCGGATCCATGAGCGTCCGGGTGATGGCCTCGCTGTGCTCAACCAGGGGCCGCATCAAGGCGTTGTAGGCCGTGCCGTCCGGTCCAAGTTCCTGCACGGTGCGTTCCAGGCTGCGGTAGGCCAGCGCAGCGCGTGCCCCGTCCAGCGGCTGGGCGTAGGACACCTCCGGAACTTCCAGCCCAATCCGCTCCGAGAGGCCAAAATCCCGGAAAAACGGTGAGGCAAGGGCCATCGGATGAACGGCTGAACAGACGTCGTGAAAGTGGCCGGGACGCATCAGTTCACTGGTGCGTGATCCGCCTCCCGCGGTGGAGGCCGCTTCCAGGACGCGCACGGACAATCCTGCGCGGGCCATGGTGACGGCCGCGGCCAGGCCGTTCGGCCCGGCTCCCACCACGGTTACATCAGTCACGGCCGGCCTTGGCGCCCGGACCACGTTTCAGGCCTGCACGAACCCGGCGCAGCCGCAGGGCAGTTTCAAGTGCCCGGTAACGGAGAGGGTGCAGTGGGATGTCATAGGTGGTGGGGACGGTAACCACCGTCTTGGAGAAGTTGCGCTTGAAGGTCGTGACGTTGGCCAGCGAGGGGTAGTTTTCACTTTCGATGCCGGTCAGTCCGCAGGCCGTGTTCCCTGCTTCCTTCAGGACCTTGAAGGCTTCCCAGAGCAGCAGGTAAGGGGCGTTGGTCTTTCGGGCGTCGCGTGAGCTCGCGGCGAAGTAGTACACGGCGTAGCCGCGGTATTCCGTGGTGATCAGCCAGGAGACCGGCCTGCCCTCGACGTAGGCCACCATTAGGCGCAGGTGGTCGCCCAGTTCGGTGAGCAGGGTTTCGTAAAAGACTGAATCGAAGCTGGAAAACCCGTCGCGGGCGGCGGTTTCCTGCATGATCGGGAAGAGTTCGGTGCGGAAAACCTCGGCCCATCGCTCCCGTTCCACGGTCCGGACTTCCACGCCGAGCTTCTCCGCCTTGCGGATCAGGTTCCGGGCGTTGGGGCGGAAGGCAGCGAAGATCTTCTCGGTGTCCGGGGTCAGGTCCACTACGATTTCGCGTTCGTACCAGCCGTGCTCGAGCGGTCCGGTGACCGGCGGGCTGACATGCTCCACCTGCATCCGCACATACAGCGGGTCGACGGCGGGATCTGCCCGGAACTGCTCCTGCACGGTGGCCACCAGGCGTGCCTCGGCCTCGGGGGTCCGCTCGGTGAACCAGGTCGGCCCGTTCACCACTACCAGGGAGGGGCGCAGGCGCCGCCGGGAGCGGAGGTAACTGGCGGAGGCGACCAGCTTGTCGCCGTCGTAATAGGCCCAGATGCCATATGGTTCCCGGCCCAGGCTGGTTTCGAAATCCGCCCAGTACGGTGTCTGTTCCAAGGGGATGACAACGCCGGGGTGGCGTGCTGCCACGGACTCGAAGTCCTCGCGGGACAGCTGCTGGAAACGGTAGGGAGCGGGGGTCACATTGCTTCTTTCGCCGGGGCTGCGTCCGTTTCCAAGGGTACCCGAGGGCGGCGGCGCAGCCGCAGGCGCCAGCGGTCCGGGGCCTGGTTGAACGGTCCGCCCTGCGGATCATCGATGCCCATGCGGCGCACCGGGTCTGTCCGGGGATCCCAGATGTCCATCACCACCCGTGCCATCAGGTACATGGTGGCACCCATGTGCCCAATCACCGAGAGGACGAACCAGCCGGAGTCGAGATTGTTTTCCGGAGCTCCGCCGCCAACGAGCGCTGCCAGGTAGAGCCAGATGGCCCACCAGTGCATCACTTCAAAGAACTGCCAGATCAGGAAGTCCCGCCAGCGCGGCCTGGCCAGCGCCAGCAGCGGGACCAGCCAGAGCACAAACTGGGGCGAGTAGACCTTGTTGGTCAGGATAAAGGCCGCCACGATCAGGAACACCAGCTGCGCCAGCCGGGGGCGGTGCGGGGCCGCCAGCGCCAGCACAGCGATCCCCGCGCAGGCAAGCGCGAAGAGGAAATAGGCCCAGAAGCTGATGAAGGCAGCGTCGACCGGGGACTCCGGGAAGGTAATGTTCCAGACCTGCCAGACGCTGGAGTTACCTGCTCCGCGGTCCTTGGAGAACTCGTAGAAAAACTTCCAGCCCGCAAAGTCACGGAGCATAAACGGGACGTTGACCGCCAGCCAGGCGCCGGCTGTGGCCGCGAAGGTGAGGGCAGCGGCGCGCAGCTTAAGGGTGCGCAGAGTCAGTACCAGCACCGCCCCGAGAATGAGCACCGGATAGAGCTTCAGCGCCGTGCCAAGGCCAATCAGGACGCCGGCCAGGACGGGCTGGTTCCGCGCGAAGGCCAGCATGCCCAGGGCAGCGAGCATGACCGCCCAGATGTCCCAGTTGATGAACATGGACAGGATCATGGCCGGCGCCACGGCCACCATGGCGGCGTCCCAGGGACGCCGGTTGGCCATCTTCATGGTGGCGATTACCGTGACGATCCAAGCGGCCGTGGCAAACACCGCATTCAGGTCGAAATAGACCAGTCCCCGGGAAGCCGCGTCCGCGGGGACCAGCCAGGCCACAAAACCCGCAAGCAGCCCCAGCAGCACCGGATATTCGAACTCCGAACCGGCGCTGATAAAGGGATAGACCCCCTCACCCAGGCCGCGGGCACCGAACAGGGCGGGCCAGTCCGAATAGCAGGCCTGGTAGAAGGAGTTGGACCAGCCGTTGAGCCGGCAGGGGGTTTTGGCCAGCAACGCCAGCAGGGCCGCCGCCGTGGTCAGCAGAATCAGCACGCGCGGGACGGTGAAGAATCCCGGGGAAACGACTCCCGGAGCGGTGTACCGGCCCAGGGGTCCGCCAATGGCCTCTGTGAACCGGCCCAGCAGCCGGTCGTTCCGGCTTGGAACGACTATGCGCATCGGCCGGCGGCGGGGAGTGGAATCCATGCCTACCAGTATGCAGGCGCCTATGCTGCGCGGAGGGTTCCGCCTCCGGCAAGGTCGTAGTCCTGCCCGTTCAGGTAGCCGTTGCCCTCCGCCGAGGGATCGTAGGTGAGGGTGTGCCCGTTGCCGGTGATGTTGCTGATCTCGGTGCCGGTGACGAGTGCGCCCGTAACGGAGGTGGCGGAACTGTCCGCTGTGAGGTCAATGGTGCTGGTGTTATCCAGTTCCACCCCCACATTGTTCAGCGTGCCGGTGATCTTGCTGTTGGCCGTCAGGGAAAGGTCCAGGCTGCTGCCGGCGTCGGACGTGAGCTGTCCCTCCAGTTCGGTCTCCGTCAGGGATGCCGATGCGCTGCCGTTGTTGGTCACGCTCAGAACATTTCCGGACCCGGGATCCAGCTTCGCGGCATTGCTGAGGTTGATTGTGGCCGAAACCCCGTCGACAAAAACGGCATTTCCGTTCTGCGCGGTCAGCGTCCCGCCGGAGAGGGTCAGTGTTCCGCCTCCGCTGCCGCCGGGGGTGCTCGAGTACATATAGGCCCCGTGGGTGCCGCCGGTGAGATCGGAGCTGGAGGCCTGCACGGAGTTGGCTCCCTCAACCACGATCGCCTCGGCCAGCGCCGATGAACCGGTCAGCCCGCAGACGTCGATCATGCCGGTCGAGTAGATAACTGCGGAGAGTCCGCCCTCTGTCCTCGCGGTGCCGCCGGCAACCTGGATGGCGCCGCCGCCGCGGTCGGTGGCGATGGCGCTGGAGTGGTCCTGGGCAGTGGTGAGATCGGCGCTGACTGCGGTGATGCTCCCGCCATCGGTGACATCCAGGGCATGGGAGAAGCTGCCCTCGGTCTTTACGCTCACGTCCTGCAGGGATGCTGAGGATCCGGTGCCGGTCGCGAACACCCCGTTGGCGCCGGCACCGCTGGTTTCCACGATGGTTCCGTTCATCGCCAGGGACCCGCCGCCGGAGATCAGTACGGCAGCGTTAAGACCGGTGAAGCTGGAGGAATCCGTACTGGAGCTGTCCCCTGACTTGCTGATCGTGGAGGCACCCACTGCCCGCTGCTGCCCGCTGACAATCTCGAGGGCAGAGGTGTCCGGGTCTGTGGCGGCGAAGTTCCCGCCTTCCGGACTGGGCGTGGCTGATGGCGCCGGCAGTTCACACTCATCGGCGAGCTGCGACGCCGAGGGGGACTCCGCCGTCGGGCTCGATGTGGACTCTCCCGAACCCTGGCTGCAGGCAGCCAGTCCGCCTCCGGCAAGAAGGCCGGTGGCTGCCAGTACGACGGCGGCGCGGGTGCGGACGGCGGCGCGGGTGCGGACGGCGGCTGGAATGTCTCTCATGATGCACTCCTAGCGGAGGAAGGGCTCCGGCACTGTTCTTCCAGCGTAGGCGCACCGGTTGGCCATGCCACCGGCGGCGGACCAAAAGCAGTCAGCGAAGGGCGAGCCGGGTCTGGGTCTGCAGGGCTCCTGACTCTGTTTTGGTACGGTCGCGGCACTCGGGGCAGCGGCGGTTCTGTCCGCTTTCCGCTGAGGGCGCGCTGCGCTCTGCGGCCCTGCGCCCGGGGTTTGTTCACCGGACGAAGTAGACTAGGTCAGTTGCCTGAGCCGCCTGCTGCGGCATATCCGCGCGTCAGCGGCGGGCGGCGGCACAGGAATTGTCTTCAAAGGAGAACCGTGGCAAATAACCCGATCCGGGTGGCAATCGTTGGTGTTGGTAACTGCGCTGCATCGCTGGTGCAGGGCGTCCACTACTACCGAGACGCCGACCCGACAGCAACCGTCCCAGGCCTGATGCACGTCCAGTTCGGCGATTACCACGTCAATGACGTGCACTTCGCGGCTGCGTTCGACGTCGATGCCAAGAAGGTCGGACTCGACCTGGCCGACGCTATTGGCGCAAGCGAAAACAACACCATCAAGATTGCCGATGTCCCCGAGACCGGTGTCAAGGTCCAGCGCGGCCACACCCTCGACGGACTGGGCAAGTACTACCGCGAGACGATCAGCGAGTCCGACGAGGCCCCCGTAGACGTGGTTGCCGAGCTCAAGGCCGCGAACGTAGACGTTATGGTCTGCTACCTGCCGGTCGGTTCCGAACAGGCAGCTAAGTTCTACGCCCAGTGCGCCATCGACGCCGGCGTGGCCTTCGTCAACGCCCTGCCCGTCTTTATTGCCGGGACCAAGGAATGGGCTGACAAGTTCACCGCTGCCGGTGTGCCCATTGTCGGCGATGACATCAAGAGCCAGATCGGTGCCACCATCACGCACCGTGTGATGGCCAAGCTCTTTGAAGACCGCGGCGTCACGCTGGACCGCACCTACCAGCTCAACGTCGGCGGCAACATGGACTTCAAGAACATGCTCGAGCGCGAGCGGCTTGAATCCAAGAAGATCTCCAAGACGCAGGCCGTCACCTCGAACGTCTCCGCCGAGCTGGCCGCGAACGACGTCCACATCGGCCCGTCCGACTTCGTGGCCTGGCTGGATGACCGCAAGTGGGCCTTCGTTCGCCTGGAAGGCCGCAACTTCGGCGACGCCCCGGTGTCCCTGGAGTACAAGCTTGAGGTCTGGGACTCCCCCAACTCCGCCGGCGTCATCATCGACGCCGTCCGTGCAGCCAAGATCGCGCTGGACCGCGGAATCGGCGGGCCGATCCTCTCCGCGTCGAGCTACTTCATGAAGTCCCCGCCGGAGCAGTACAACGATGACATTGCCCGCGAAAAGGTTGAGCAGTTCATCCGGGGCGAAGCCGAGCGCTAAGCCCTCCCCCAAGAATCGAGATAGCAGAAAGTGCACGTCCCAGCGCTGGGCCGGTCTCTTATACACATCACCGCGCCCCC
>NZ_JAXIOM010000006.1:0-104895 GCF_049311025.1 Arthrobacter sp. 3Tela_A | reverse complement strand
GCCCGGCCCCGGGTGCTGCAGCCGAGGCATTCCCGCCCGGCCCGCACTGCCCGCCCTTCCCATGTTCTGTGACCCCTGGTCACTGGTGGGACCACACCAGGTGACACCCGCACCACAGCATGGGAACACCGGGCAGAGGAGCCGTCTGGCTCTGATGTGTGGGAGTTGTTGGCCTGGAAGTGGTGAGCTTCACGGCTCTTGACCGGCCAGACGGAGCTCCGCGGACCGGGAAGGCCGCGCTCTGCCGTAGAATTGAGAAGGACCCCGTGTGGTCCCCATGACTTTTGCAGGCAAGATCGATCCTGCCCATTACCTACACATACATAGTGACGAGCGACTGCAGTAAATTCCGTTGGTCGGCTCACGACGAGAGGAACTCAGCATGTCCGAGCAGAACAACCGGGAAGATCGGGATAGCCAGGGGCGCCCCCGCGCGAACGATCGTAAGCCCCCGCAGCGCAAGTCCTACAACGACAGGCAGTCGTCTGCCGGCCGTCCCGCCCGGGACGGCGAGCGTAAGCCCTTCAGTAAGGAAGGCGGCCCCCGTAAGCCGTTCAATTCTGATCGTGGTGAGCGTAAGCCCTTCGGTGACCGTCCCGCACGTGATGGTGAGCGTAAGCCGTTTGCTGGTCGGGATGACCGCAAGCCCTTTAGTAATGATCGTGGTGAGCGTAAGCCGTTTGCTGGTCGGGATGACCGCAAGCCCTTTAGTAATGATCGTGGTGAGCGTAAGCCGTTCAACAAGGACTCCCGGGACCGGAAGCCCTTCGGTGACCGTCCCGCACGTGATGGTGAGCGTAAGCCGTTTGCTGGTCGGGATGACCGCAAGCCCTTTAGTAACGATCGTGGTGAGCGTAAGCCGTTTGCTGGTCGGGATGACCGCAAGCCCTTTAGTAACGATCGTGGTGAGCGTAAGCCGTTTGGTGATCGTCCGGCGCGTGATGGTGAACGCCGTCCCTTCAATTCTGACCGGGGTGAGCGTAAGCCCTGGGGTGATCGTCCTGCCCGTGATGGTGAGCGTAAGCCGTTCAGCAAGGACTCCCGGGACCGTAAGCCCTTCGGTGATCGTCCGGCGCGTGATGGTGAACGCCGTCCCTTCAATTCCGACCGGGGTGAGCGTAAGCCGTTCAATTCCGACCGGGGTGAGCGTAAGCCGTTCCGCAAGGACTCGGACCGCCCGCAGCGCAGCAACGACCGTCCCCAGCGCCACGGCACCGAGGACGCACCGGTCACTGAGCGCAAGCACAATGCCCGTGACCTGCGCAGCGCAAACCGGGCAGACCGTGAACGCTCACCGGAGATTGACGACGACGTCACAGGCCAGGAACTGGACAAGGTCACCCGTGCTCAGCTGCGCAACCTCGAAGAGGTCAACGGCGAATGGGTCTCCAAGCACCTGGTTATGGCGGGCCGCCTGATCGACACCGATCCGGAGCTGGCTTTCCAGCACGCCCTCGCAGCCAGCCGCCGCGGCGGCCGCCTCGCAGCAGTGCGCGAAGCCGTAGCGCTGACAGCCTATGCCGCCGGCGAATTCGGCGACGCACTGCGGGAGTTCCGCACCCACCGCAGGATCAGCGGATCCAATGAGTACCTGGCCATGATGGCCGACTGTGAGCGTGGCCTGGGCCGCCCGGACCGCGCGCTGGACCTGGTGCGCTCCGAGGAAGCGGCAGAGCTGGATAACGCCGGCAAGGTCGACGTCGCCATTGTTGCCTCCGGCGCCCGCATGGACATGGAGCAGTACGATGCCGCAGTGAGCGCACTCGAGATCCCGCAGCTGGACAAGAACCGCGCGTTCTCCTACAGCCCGCGCCTCTTCCGCGCTTACGCCGACGCCCTTGAACTGGCCGGCCGGGGCAACGAAGCTGAGCCGTGGCGCCGCCAGGCACTGCTTGCCGAAAGCGTTCTGGGCATTGGCGAATTCGCCGAGCCGGAGATCATGGATCTCGGCGAGGACGATGAGCCCGCGGGCAAGCCGCGCTTCCGCCGCGATGCCGAAAACGCTGAGCACGACGGCGCTGCCCCGGCCGCAGGAGCCACCACGCAGGACGCTGCTGAGGACCGCTCCGGCAACTACGCCGAGCGGGCCGAAAGCGAAGCCAACCCTGCTGACATCGACGCTGAGGACGAAGACGCTCTTCCCAATGATGAGCGCGAAGCCCTTCTCGGCACCGAAGAAGCTGAACCGGACAGCGAGGACGACGACGCCCGCCAGAGCGCGGACAGCAATGACTGAGCCGCTGCTGGCCAGATTCGACGCGGTCTTCTCAGACCTCGACGGAGTCGTTTACGCCGGACCGCATGCCATCCCCGGGGCGCCTGAGGCGCTTCAGGGACTGGAAGCGGCCGGCGTGAAGCTGGCGTACATCACCAACAACGCTTCACGTTCGTCGGCTACCGTCGCGGAACACCTGCGTGAGCTGGGGGCGCCGGCCACGGCCGGGAACGTGTTCGGCTCCGCACAGGCCGGTGCGGAACTGCTGGCCGGACTTGTTCCGGCAGGCAGCACCGTACTGGTCACCGGCAGTGCAACGCTCAGGGAACAGGTCCGCGCACAGGGCCTGGAACCTGTGACCTCCGCCGATGACAATCCGGCAGCCGTGATCCAGGGCTTTGACCCCGGACTGGGCTGGAAGGACCTGGCAGAGGCAGCCTTCGCCGTGGCTGCCGGCGCAGTGTGGGTTGCCACCAAC
Source organism: Arthrobacter sp. 3Tela_A (assembly GCF_049311025.1). Taxonomy (NCBI): domain Bacteria; kingdom Bacillati; phylum Actinomycetota; class Actinomycetes; order Micrococcales; family Micrococcaceae; genus Arthrobacter; species Arthrobacter sp. 3Tela_A. The sequence goes on along the minus strand of NZ_JAXIOM010000006.1, from coordinate 102,202 downwards.
ACGGACCTGTCCATCCCGCAGGCACGGGGCATCGCGCCCGGCAACGGCACCTTGGTTGCCGCAGTCGCCTCCGCCACCGGACAGCGTCCAGTGGTAGCCGGCAAACCTGAGGCGCCGCTGTTTACGACGGCGGCACGCCACCTTGGGGTCGACCGCCCGCTTGTCGTCGGCGACCGGCTGGACACGGACATCCTGGGCGGCACGAACGCCGGCTACGCGACCGCGCTGGTGCTCACCGGCGTCGACAGTCCGGCATCCGCGCTGGCTGCCCGGACGACTGAGCGCCCGGACTTCCTGATTCCCAACCTGGGGGCCCTGTATGAGCCGTACCCGGCCCTGGAACCCGTTGACGGCGGATTCCGATGCGGTACGGTGACGGCACGGGTCAGCGGCGGGGAAGTCCTCGTCGACGCTGCCGAGGGCGATCTGGACGGATGGCGCGCTGCGTGCGCCGCCTGGTGGCAGGAACACCCCAACGCTGCCCAGCCAACCAATCCACAGGTCCGCTGGACTGTCGGTGCCGGAAGCTAGGCTGTGCCCGTGGATGAAAGTGCAGAACCGGGCCGCGCCGCCCCAGAACCGGATCTGACCGGCGATCCCGCCGTGGACACCGTCCTGTCCAGGCTCGAGGAGATAGCCGAGGCGCCGGTCCGCGAGCATGCTGCCCTCTACGGCAGCCTGCACGACGGACTGCTGGCTGCCCTGAACGAGGAACCCGGACAGGCACCGGCCGCCTCAGCGGTATCTGGTTCCGTGGCGGGTCCGGGGCTCGCCCCCGGGCCACACACCGGACGGGGGAGTGCCTAGCATGGCCCGCCTCGACCAGGAACTGGTGTCCCGTGGCCTGGCGCGGTCACGCACCCATGCCGCCAAGCTCATCGCCGCAGGCCGCGTACTGCGGGGCCAGACTGTGCTCACTAAAGCCTCAGCATCCATACAGCCGGATGAGCCGCTTAGCGTGGCCGACGACGGCGGACCCGACTACGTCAGCCGTGCCGGGCACAAACTCGCGGGCGCACTGGCGGCGTTCCCCGGCGTTGACCCCACGGGGCTACGCTGCCTGGACGCCGGGGCCTCAACCGGAGGTTTCACCGACGTGCTGCTGCGCGCCGGAGCCCGGGAAGTTGCTGCTGTGGACGTGGGACACGGACAGCTGGTCGACTCCCTGCGTGCCGACCCCCGTGTCCGGGTATTTGAAGGCATGAACGTCCGCTACTTCACGCCGTCGGACATTGGCGGCACCGTGGACCTCACCGTAGCCGACCTGAGCTTCATCTCGCTGACCATGGTCATTGCGCCGCTGGCGGCTGCCACCCGGCCCGGAGGCAGCCTGCTGCTGATGGCAAAACCACAGTTCGAGGTGGGCAGGGAGCTGCTGAACCGTACCGGCGTCGTCACCGATCCGGCACGCCACCGCCTCGCCGTGGAGCGGGTGGCCGGAGCGGCGCTGGAGACAGGTCTGGAAATAAGCGGAATCGCCCGCAGTCCTTTGCCCGGCCAGAACGGGAATGTGGAATTCTTTATGTGGATGACGGTGCCTGAGGGGACTCCCCGGGGCGCTGCAGAACGTGCAGCAGCGGCATCCGCACTGGTCAACGAGGTCTTCGGCGGACCCTCCGCGTTTGCAGACGCGCCGCAGGGCGTAGAAGACTGGCGGGACGGCAACACACTTGCTCCGTAACGGGGCAGAACAGGACTGGAACAAGATGAGCAGACGGATACTGGTGCTCGCGCACACCGGCCGGAAGGCCGCCATGGCTGCGGCTCAGGAAGTCTGCACCCAGCTGCACGCCGCCGGCCTGGTGCCGGTGATGCGGCGCAAGGATCTCGAAGACATTCAGGCTGAATACGGGCAGCTCACCGTGCCCACCGAAATCCTCAACGAGGACGTCCTCCTCACTGACGTTGACCTCGGAATGGTGCTGGGCGGGGACGGAACGATTCTCCGTGCTGCTGAGCTGGTGCGGGACACCGAGGTCCCGCTGCTGGGAGTGAACCTGGGGCACGTGGGTTTCCTGGCCGAAAGCGAACGCGAAGACCTCGAAATGACGGTCGGCTGGGTCGTGGACCGCGCCTACACCGTGGAAGAACGCCTCACGATCGATGTGAAGGTCTGGCTGGACAGCACCCTGCTCGCCCACACCTGGGCCCTGAACGAAGCCGCCGTCGAAAAGGCCGACCGCCAGCGCATGCTCGAAGTGGTCATGGAAGTGGACGGCCGCCCGATCTCCTCCTTCGGCTGCGACGGCGTCGTTATGGCCACCCCCACCGGATCCACCGCCTACGCCTTCTCCGCCGGGGGACCGGTGGTCTGGCCTGAGGTTGAGGCGCTGCTGATCACCCCGATCAGCGCCCACGCAGTGTTCTCCCGCCCCCTCGTGGTTGCGCCGGACTCGATCCTGGCCGTGGAAATCCTGACCCGCAACGCCGCCAACGGGCTGCTGTGGTGCGACGGCCGGCGCAGCCTTGACCTCCCGCCGGGCTCCCGCGTTGAAGTCACCCGTTCCGATGTTCCCGTACGGCTCGCGCGCACCCACCAGACACCGTTCTCCGAACGTTTGGTCCGCAAGTTCCAGCTGCCTACCCAGGGCTGGCGCGGCCCCGTAAACCACGCTGCAGATACAGCCGAAAGCGGAGGAGTGCTCCCGTGATCGAAGAAATCCGCATCCGGGACCTGGGCGTCATTACGGATGCCACCCTGACGCTGGGATCCGGCTTTACTGTGGTCACGGGCGAGACCGGCGCGGGCAAGACCATGGTCATCACGGCCCTGGGACTGCTCCTGGGCGCCCGGTCGGATGCCGGTGCGGTCCGGACAGGAGCAAAGTCCGCCCTCGCCGAAGCCGTGGTGCGGCTCTCGCCGGACAGCCCCGCCCTCGTGCGCGCTGCGGACGCGGGTGCCGAGTTGGAGGAGTACGACGGCGGCACTGAACTTCTGGTGGCCCGCACAGTCAATGCTGACGGGCGCAGCCGGGCACACCTGGGCGGACGCTCAGCACCGGTGGGCGTACTGGCTGAAGTCGGAAGCCATCTGGTGGCGGTGCACGGCCAGACTGACCAGCTGCGGCTCAAGAGCACCACCGCCCAGCGTGAGGCCCTGGACAAGTACGCCGGTGAAACTCTCTCCACTGCTCTCGGCGCGTACCGGGAAGGCTACGACCGCTGGCGCGCTGCCGCGGCCGAACTGACTGAACTGCGCGAGACCGCCCGCGAACGGCTGCGGGAGGCCGAATATCTGGCCGCCTCGCTGGAGGAGATCGACGCCGTCGCGCCCGAACCGGCGGAAGACGAAAACCTGAAGACCGAGGCCATGCGCCTGGGCAACATCGAAGAACTGCGGACTGCCTCTGTCGGTGCGCACTCGGCACTGGTCGCCGGGGACTTCTCCGACGGCTCCGACGCCACCTCACTGGTGGACGCCGCCAAACGGCAGCTGGAGCTGGCCGGCGAGCACGATCCCGCGCTGGCCGCAGCCGCCGGCCGGCTGGCCGAGGTCGGCTACATCCTGGCGGACATCGCGGCTGAACTTTCCAGCTACAGCGCTTCGCTGGACTCCGACGGCCCCGGCCGGCTGGCCGAAGTTGAATCCCGCCGGGCGGAACTGGCAACCCTGGTGCGCAAGTACGCGCCGAGCATCGACGAAGTGCTGGAGTGGGCCGAAACCAGCCGCGCGCGGCTGGCGGATCTGGGCGACGACGGCAACCGCATTGAATCCCTCGAAGCTGAGCTGACCGAGCTTGAGGCCCGGCTGCGGGACGAAGCAGCCGGCCTGACAAAGCTGCGCACCGAAGCCGCGGCGGAGCTGGGAGAGCGTGTTAGCGCGGAACTGACTGCCCTGGCCATGCCGGACGCACGGCTCGTCATCAACGTCGAAGCCACGGGTGAGCTGGGACCGCACGGCGCCGACGCCGTCGAGTTCCTCCTGGCCCCGCATCCCGGAGCACCGCCCCGCCCGCTGGGCAAGGGAGCCTCCGGCGGCGAACTCTCCCGCGTTATGCTGGCCATCGAAGTGGTGCTGGCTGAAGTGGACCCGGTACCGACTTTCGTCTTCGACGAAGTGGACGCCGGCGTCGGCGGCAAGGCAGCAATCGAAATTGGCCGCCGGCTGGCGATGCTCGCCCGCCACGTCCAGGTGATTGTCGTCACCCACCTGCCGCAGGTAGCGGCCTTCGCGGGACACCATATCCGCGTGATTAAAACCTCATCCTCGGCAGGCGACGGAACCGGCGTAACCGCCAGCGACGTCGTCGTACTGGACCGCGAGGCCCGGATCAGGGAACTGGCCCGGATGCTCGCGGGCCACGAGGACTCGGAGTCGGCCCGTGCCCACGCCGAGGAACTGCTGGCGACGGCTGCCGTCCCCGGTGAGTGATAACCCCAACGACCAAAAGGTGATAGGCTCGAATTCCGTGGTGCAGCGATCAAATTCCAGGTTTCCCAAGTCGTCTTCTACGACCAAACACATCTTCGTCACCGGCGGTGTGGCTTCTTCCCTCGGTAAGGGACTGACGGCTTCCAGCCTCGGCCACCTGCTTCGGGCACGCGGCCTCTCGGTGACCATGCAGAAGCTCGATCCCTACTTGAATGTGGATCCGGGCACAATGAACCCCTTCCAGCACGGCGAAGTCTTTGTGACCGACGACGGCGCGGAGACCGACCTCGACATCGGTCACTACGAGCGCTTCCTCGATGAAAGCCTCGACGGGTCCGCCAACGTGACCACCGGCCAGGTGTACTCCACCGTCATCGCCAAGGAACGCCGCGGCGAATACCTCGGTGACACCGTCCAGGTCATTCCCCACATCACCGACGAGATCAAGCGCCGGATGCGCCTGCCCTCCGAGGCGAAGAAGGCTCCGGACGTAATCATCACCGAAATCGGCGGCACGGTCGGTGACATCGAGTCCCAGCCGTTCCTCGAGGCAGCCCGCCAGGTCCGCCAGGACGTCGGCCGCAACAACGTCTTCTTCCTGCACGTTTCCCTGGTGCCGTACATCGGCCCGTCCCAGGAACTGAAGACCAAGCCGACCCAGCACTCGGTGGCAGCGCTGCGTTCCATCGGCATCCAGCCGGACGCGATCGTCATCAGGTCAGACCGTCCCGTCCCGGACTCCATGCGGGACAAGATCGGCCGCATGTGCGACGTCGACGTTGACGCGGTTATCGGCTGCCCGGACGCCCCGAGCATCTACGACATCCCGAAGACCCTGCACTCCCAGAACCTGGACGCGTACATCGTGCAGCACCTGGGCCTGAAGTTCAAGGACGTCGACTGGACCAAGTGGGACCGCCTGCTTGAGGCAGTCCACAACCCGAAGCACCACCTCGAGGTGGCACTGGTCGGCAAGTACATCGACCTGCCGGACGCCTACCTCTCCGTGACCGAAGCCCTTCGTGCCGGCGGCTTCGCCAACAACACCAAGGTCAAGATCCGCTGGGTCCCCTCCGATGACTGCGCCACCGAAGAAGGTGCACGCAAGGCACTGGCCGGCGTGGACGCCATCTGCGTTCCCGGCGGCTTCGGCATCCGCGGTCTCGAAGGCAAGCTCGGCGCGCTGAAGTTCGCCCGTGAAAACAAGATGCCGACCCTGGGCCTGTGCCTTGGCCTGCAGAGCATGGTCATCGAATACGCCCGCAACGTGGTTGGCCTCGAAGGCGCATCCTCGAGCGAATTCGAGCCGGACACCAAGTACCCGGTCATCGCGACCATGGCCGAGCAGAAGGACATCGTGGCAGGCCAGGGCGACATGGGCGGCACCATGCGCCTGGGTCTCTGGGATGCCAAGCTGGACGAAGGTTCGGTTGTGGCCAAGACGTACGGCAAGACCGCCGTCGCCGAACGCCACCGCCACCGCTACGAAGTCAACAACGCCTACCGCGCGCAGATCGCCGAAGCCGGCCTGGTCTTCTCCGGTACGTCCCCGGACGGCCAGCTCGTTGAGTTCGTTGAACTCCCCGAGGACGTCCACCCGTACTACGTTTCCACCCAGGCGCACCCGGAACTGAGCTCGCGGCCCACCCGCCCTCACCCGCTGTTCGCCGGCCTGATCAAGGCTGCCCTGGCCCACCAGGGCGCGGAGGCGTAAGGCTATGAGCGAGGACCGGGGGTTCGCCGACGAACAGAGTCCGCGACGGCTGCTGGAATCATCCGTAGCCTACAGCGGTCCCATTTGGGACGTGGTGAGTGAAAAGTTCACCCTGACTGACGACGGCGAGCCCCTGGTCCGCGACTTCATCCGGCACCCCGGTGCCGTGGCCATCCTGGCCATGAATGAACAGGGCCAGATCCTGCTCATCAACCAGTACCGGCATCCGGTACGCATGACGCTGTGGGAAATCCCGGCCGGCCTCCTGGACGTCGAAGGCGAGGACTACCTCACCGCCGCCGTCCGTGAGCTGGCCGAGGAAGCGGACCTGGTCGCTGAGGACTGGAACGTCCTGACCGACCTGTTCCTTTCCCCTGGTTCATCGCGCGAAGAGCTCCGCATCTACCTGGCACGGGGCCTGCACGATGTTCCCGAGGCAGAGCGGCACGAACGCTTCCACGAGGAAGCCGAAATCAAGATGCTGTGGGTGGACCTCGATGACGCCGTCACGGCAGTCCTGGAGGGCCGGATCCACAGCCCGTCGGCAGCGGCGGCCGTCCTTGCAGCCGCCGCGGCGCGCAGCACCGGCTATGCCGGCCTGCGTCCCGGTGACGCCCCGTGGCCGGAGCACCACTCCGAGCATCACGCCTGGCCCAACGGTTCCGTCCGCTAGGGGAACCAATGCCGTCAGACGTTCCCCCATCCAGTGCCGGAACGGACGGCGCCCGCGCCGTTCCCCGGCACAATGACACCATTGAGCTGGATCTTTCCGCCCAGCTGAACCCCACCCTTGTCCTCAGCCGTGCCGATCTTGCGCAGGCTGCCCAGGTACACCAGCCGCCGGCTAAAACCCCGGCCGCCCGCAGCTCGCGCTCCGCCGAAGATGAGCTGCGTTCCACCGCCATCGGCCGGGCTATTGGTGCGTACCTGCAGCACATGGCTGTGGAACGCGGGCTGGCCCGCAACACCGTGGACGCTTACCGACGTGACCTGCTGCGGTACGCACGCTTCCTCGAAGCCAGCGGGCGCACCGCGATTCAGGACATTACGCGCCACGACGTCACGGCGTTCGCACGGTCCATCGCCGAAGGATCCGACGGCGCCTCCGCCCTGAGCGTTCGCTCCGCCGCCCGCACCATCGTCGCCGTGCGCGGCCTGCACAAGTTCTGGGCCCTGGAAGGACTGACGGAGCAGGATCCGGCAGCGGACGTGCATCCGCCCCTGCCGGGCAAACGGCTGCCCAAGGCAATCAGCGTGGCCGAGGTGACCCGCATCCTTGAAGCCATTCCGCTGGATACCCCCACAGGGCTGCGCGACCGGGCATTGCTCGAGTTTCTCTACTCCACCGGAGCACGCATCAGTGAGGCCGTGGGCCTGGACATTGACGACCTCTCCCTGGAACGCATCCCGGCGAACGGCCCCGACGTCGTCCGGCTGTTCGGCAAAGGGTCCAAGGAACGCCTGGTGCCGCTGGGCTCCTATGCGGCGCGGGCACTGGATGAGTACCTCGTCCGCGGCCGGCCCGAAGCGGCGGCCAAGGGCAAAGGCACACCGGCACTGTTCCTCAACGCACGCGGCGGACGGCTCAGCCGGCAGAGCGCCTGGACCATCCTCAAGAATGCCGCTGAACGGGCGAAGATCGACCGGGACGTTTCCCCGCACACCCTGCGGCACTCCTTTGCCACGCACCTGCTCGAAGGCGGCGCTGACGTGCGCGTGGTCCAGGAGCTGCTCGGTCATGCCTCCGTCACCACTACCCAGGTTTACACACTGGTCACTGCAGACACGCTGCGCGAGGTATACGCCGCGGCCCATCCGCGGGCACTGTGAATCCGGCACCACGGGCACCGCGCGCCACGCCAGTGGTGCTGTGTTTCCTAATGCGCGAAACCCGAGCCGGTGCGCAGGAAGTCCTGCTTGGCCTGAAGAAAACCGGCTTCGGAATCGGCCGCATTGTGACCCTCGGCGGACATGTGGAGCCGGGGGAGACCCCGGAACAGGCCGCAGTGCGCGAGGTCTTCGAGGAATCCGGCGTCACCGTCACCGCAGGGGACCTGGAGCCCGCCGGGTCCATCGAGTTCATGTTTCCCTCACGGCCGGAATGGGACATGTCCACTGTGGTCTACCGGTCCTGGAGCTGGTCCGGGAAGCCGGCGCCGTCAGCGGAGATCGAACCCGCCTGGTACTCGGTGGATGCCGTTCCGTACACGGACATGTGGGAGGACTCCGCGTACTGGATGCCGAAGGTTCTTTCCGGGGAGTACTTTGCCGCAGCCGTGACGCTCGCCGAAGACAACGAGTGCGTGGGCAGCGTAGTTTTCTCCTCGCCCTGACGTGCCTTCACCGGTCCCCGCACTGGTGCGGTTATTGCCCCGCGGCGGCCAGCCGGTCCGCTGCCCGGCTGCCGTCTGGTGCAGGCTGGCTGGCGGACGCCTTGGCCAGGCCGGACACCGGCATGCCGACGTACATTGATTCGGCCCGGTCCACCGGAAAGGTCTCATGCCAGATGCCGACGGCTCCCGGGACCCTCCGGGCCCGGCGGTTGAAGGCCGCCCAGGCTGGCCGGTGTTCTGCGTCCGGCTGGCTGGCGTACGCGTAGAGCTCTTCGGTGCTCCTCCAGTACTGCACCACCAGCGGGCCGCCGGCTCCAAAGGTCAAGCGGTAACCCAGCAGGCCGGAGCCGGGGTCCGACGAAAGCTCCCGGAGCATCCGCGGCATGGCGGCAAAGGCCGGCAACCAGAGATCCGGGCGCCAGGGGCGGTTGATCCGCATGCCGATGAGGAATACCACCAGCGGGCCGGTATGCCGGTGGGTTGAGCGGTGGCTGAGAATCCGAGCCATGACGGCCCCTCCTAAAGAATTGGATAGTGCTGCTATCCAAGCTAGAGAGTTACACTATCCAGCACAAGGGGGTAACGCATGCGAATTTCAGAACTGTCCGCAGCCACGGACGTTCCGGTGGCGACCATCAAGTACTACATTCGGGCCGGCCTGCTGCCCGAAGGCCGGCCCACCGCGCCCCGGCAGGCAGATTACTCAGAGACCCACGCCGCCCGGCTGCGGTTGATCCGGGCGCTGCTGGGCCCCGGCGGTCTCTCCGTGGCACGGGCCGCTGCCGTGCTCACCCAGCTTGATGATCCGCCGGAATCCGCCCATGACTTCCTCGGAGCAGCCCACCACGCGCTCGGTGCAGCGCAGCCGGCGCAGCCCACCCATCCGCGGGCCGATGCCGTGCTGGCCGAGCTCGGCTGGGAGGTGGATCCCGGAGACCATGAAGCCCGCTCCCGGCTCGAACAGGCCTTGACCGGCCTCGAGGATGCCGGGTTCACACTGGCCCCTGACCTGCTCCGGACCTACGCGGCGGCAATGCACGGCGTCGCCGCCCGCGAAGTCCAGGGCGTGCCGCTGGATTCGCCCGCAGAGGCGCTGCGGTACGTGGTGCTGGGCACCGTTCTGATCGAACCCGTCCTGCTGGCGCTCCGGAGACTGGCACAGCAGGATGTCTCCGGCAGGCTCTTTGCCCGGGTGGGTTCACCAGAACCTGCCGCAGCAGACCCGGGCCCCCAAGACTCCTAGAGATACACATGCCCGCCGCAGGAAGAACCTGCGGCGGGCATTTATATGTTTGGAAGGCAGCGCCGTTTAGGGCAGGTGCCGCTCGTCCGGTCCGTTGTACTCACTCAGCGGCCGGATCAGCGAGTTGGCTTCCAGCTGTTCCATGATGTGCGCCGTCCAGCCGGTGATCCGTGCGGCCACGAACAGCGGCGTGAAGGTGGGCGTGTCAAAGCCCATCAGGTGGTAGGCAGGTCCGGCCGGGTAATCCAGGTTCGGCAGGATGTTCTTCCGTTCCGCCATCGCGCCTTCGAGTGCCGTGTACAGCTCACCCAGGTCCGGCCGGTCGTAGTGCTTGATCATGGCATCCAGCGAGGCCTTCATAGTGGGGACGCGGGAGTCGCCGTTCTTATAGACCCGGTGGCCGAAGCCCATGATCTTCTTCTTCCCAGCCAGCGCCTCATCCAGCCATGCGGCGGCATAGGCAGCAGCTTCGTCCTCTTCCGCGGTGGCCGCAGTGATTTCCTGGAAGGTGTGCATCACGGCCTCGTTGGCACCGCCGTGCAGCGGGCCCTTCAGCGCACCGATGGCTCCGGTGACTGCCGAGTGCAGGTCCGCCAGCGTGGAGGTGATCACGCGTGCCGTGAACGTGGACGCGTTGAAGGAGTGCTCCGCGTATAGGATCATCGAGACGTTGAACGCGTCCACGACCTCCGGCGCTGCTTCCTCACCGAAGGTCATCCAGAGGAAGTTGGCCGAATAACCCAGGTCCTCCCGGGGCTCCACGAGCTCCTGGCCGCGCCGGCGCCGCTGGTCGTAGGCGACTACGGCAGGCATGCCCGCGAAGAGGCTTACGGACTTTGCCAGGTTGGCCTCCGCACTGGAATCGTCGGCAGCCTCGTGCTGGGCACCCAGCACCGAGGCGGCCGTGCGGCAGACGTCCATTGGATGGCAGGTGACCGGCAGCGCGTCGATCACGGCCTTCAGCTCCGGGGTGAGCGCCCGCTGGGACCGCTCGGTGTCCGTGAAGGCCGCGAGTTCCTCAGCGGAGGGCAGCTCACCGTTCCAGAGCAGGAAGGCAACTTCCTCAAACGAGCACTTGGCGGCCAGCTCCTGGACGGGGTAGCCGCGGTAGAGCAGTGAGTTGGTTTCCGGGTTGACCTTGGAGATGCTGGTGGTGTCCACCAGTACTCCGGCCAGGCCCTTGTGAATCGTGGTGTCGGTCATGTCGGGGACTCCTTCGTCGTGGTGCGCAGATCAGTGGTGGTGCGGTGCCTTCTTTTGTGCGTGTGCAGGAACGGAGGCCGCCAGGTCAGGCCGACGCCGGGGTGCCGGGGACCTGGAAGTTGAATACCGAGGTATCGAAGCGGTTGTACGCCTCATAATCCACCAGATCGTACAGGCGTGCACGTGTGAGCATGCTGGGAACGCTGGCTGCCTGCGTGCCCTCGGCCTTGATCGTGTCCAGTGTGCGCTCGGCAGCACCCATGGCGCTGCGCAGCAGCGTCACCGGGTAGATGACCATGTTTACGCCTGCGGAGGCGAGCTGGTCATAGGTGAACAGCTCGCTCTTTCCGAACTCGGTCATGTTGGCCAGGATCGGGACGTCGACGGCGGCGCGGATGGCGGCGAATTCCTCCACCGTCTTCATGGCCTCGGGGAAGATCGCATCGGCGCCGGCTTCGACCAGGGCGCGTGCCCGGTCCTGGGCAGCTTCCAGGCCCTCGACGGCGCGGATGTCGGTCCGTGCCATGATCAGGAAGTTCGGGTCCCGGCGGGCATCGGCGGCGGCGCGGATCCGCTTGGTGGCGGTGTCCAGGTCCACCACGTTCTTGCCGTCCAGGTGCCCGCAGCGCTTGGGGTTGAACTGGTCCTCAATGTGGCAGCCGGCCAGGCCGGCGTTCTCCAGCTCCTGGATGGTGCGGGCCACGTTCATCGGCTCGCCGAAGCCGGTGTCGGCGTCGACGATGGCAGGCAGGTCCGTCATCCGCGCGATCTGTCCGGCGCGGGCGGCAACCTCGGTGAGCGTGGTGAGGCCGATGTCCGGCAGGCCCAGGTCATTGGCCAGGACGGCGCCGGAAATGTAGACGCCGTGGAAGCCCTTTTCCTCGATCAGCCGTGCCGAGAGGGGGTTGAACGCTCCCGGGTACTGCTGCAGGGTGCCGGAGGCCAGGCCTTCGCGCATGGCAATGCGCTTCTGCTCGGGGGTAGTGGAGGAGTACAGCATTTAGAACAGTCCCTTCGGTGCGGCGGCGGGGTCGATGACGCCGGCTGCGGCGGTGATGTTGAGCTGGCCAAGTTCCCCTGCGGCGAGTTCGGGCAGGCGTTCGGCGGCCGCGATGAAGCGGTCCATTTCTTCTTCCGAGACCAGGCCGGCCGCGAGGGTGCGGAACTTGTTGATGTAGTCGGCGCGGACGAACGGCCGGGCACCCAGCGGGTGGGCGTCGGCGACGGCGATCTCATCGCTGATTACGGTGCCGTCGGCAAGGGTGATGTCCACGCGTCCGCCGAAGGCCTTCTCGGCGATGTCGATGGAGTGGTAGCGGCGGGTCCATTCCGGATCCTCCACAGTGGTGACCTTGTGCCACAGTTCCACTGTGTCCGGACGGGCTGCGCGCCCCGGGGCGTAGGAGTCCACGTGGTGCCAGGCACCGTCCTGCAGGGCGACCGTGAAGATGTACGGAATGGAGTGGTCCAGGGTTTCACGCGAGGCCGTGGGGTCGTACTTCTGCGGGTCGTTGGCGCCGGAGCCGATCACGTAGTGGGTGTGGTGCGAGGTGGAGATCAGCACGGAGACGACGTTGGCCGGGTCCACGGCTTCGGGGTGCTCGCGGTGGATCTTCCGGGCCAGGTCGATCCAGGCCTGGGCCTGGTACTCGGCGGAATGTTCCTTGGTGTAGGTGTCCAGGATGGCGCGCTTCGCCTCGCCCGGAGCCGGCAGCGGCACCGAGTACGCGGCGTCGGCCCCGTCCAGCAGCCAGGCAATCACGCCGTCTTCGCCTTCATAGATTGGAGTGGGCGAGGTCTGCCCGCGCATGGCACGGTCCACGGCTTCGACCGCCATCTTCCCGGCGAAAGCGGGTGCGTGTGCCTTCCAAGTGGAGATTTCGCCCTTGCGGGACTGCCGGGTGGCGGTGGTGGTGTGCAGCGCCTGGCCCACGGCCTGGAAGATGGTCTCGGTATCCAGCCCCAGAAGGGTGCCGATCCCTGCCGCTGCGGACGGGCCGAGGTGGGCGACGTGGTCGATCTTGTGCTTGTGCAGGCAGATGGCCTTGGCCAGGTCCACCTGGATTTCGTAGCCCGTTGCGATGCCGCGCAGCAGGTCCGCACCGGAGGCACCGGTGTGCTGTGCTGCCGCGAGGATCGGGGGAATGTTGTCACCGGGGTGGGAGTACTCAGCGGCCAGGAACGTGTCGTGGTAGTCCAGTTCACGCACTGCCACGCCGTTGGCCCAGGCAGCCCACTCGGGGGAGGTCTTCTCCTGGACGCCGAAGACGGAGGCCCCGGATCCGCCGGATGACGGTGCGAAGGAGAGCGCCTGGGCGCGGGCGGCCACGATCGGTCCCCGGTTCAGCGAAGCGACAGCCACGGAAGCGTTGTCGATGATGCGGTTGATGACCATGTCCGTGACGTCGTCGGTGACGTCCACGGGATCGGCGGCAACAGCGGCGATCTTCCAGGCCAGCTGCTCTTCGCGGGGCAGGTTTTCCTCGCTGCGGTAGACACGTACGTTATGCGTTTTCAAGGCGCGGTCCTCTCGGGTGGTTGAGTTCAGGGGTGGGTGATGGTGTTGAAGTGTTCAAGGCTTTTGTGCAGGTGGACCTTCGTGGCGGCAGCAGCCAGTGCAGGGTCGCCCGCGGCGATGGCCGCGGCGATGGTGGCGTGCTCGGCGGCGGTTTCCCGCAGCCGCGCCGGGTTGTCCTTCGCCAGCCGCCGGACCCGGGCGAGGTGCAGGCGCACGTTCACCAGGGCCTGAGCCAGGTAGGGGTTGGCTGCAGCTTCGTCGATTCCGGCATCGAGCCGGGCCACGAGCGCGTAGTAGCCGCGCCGGGCCGGATCCTCACCGGGGTCCGCATCCAGCCGCGCCGCGGCGGCCTCGAAGTCCGCGCGCAGTGCGCGGAAGGTCTCGGGGCGGCCGCGCACAGCAGCCAGGGAGGCTGCCTGGCACTCAAGTGCCTGCCGCAGCTCGAAGAGCGCTTCTACGGTTTCGGGGGAGATGGGTGTGACGACGACGCCGCGCCCGGTGTGCTGCGCGGCGAGTCCGTCGGCGGTCAGCCGGGCAAGGGCCTCGCGCAGAGGGGTCCGGGAAACGCCCAGCCGCTTGGACTGCTCGACTTCGCCCAGCACTGTTCCCGGGGGAAGCCGCCACTCGACGATGTCCTCCCGCAGCATGGCGTAGGCCCGGTCGCTGGCCCGCATGATTGCCCTCTCCACGTTCTGATACTGGCCTCAGTGTATACACAGAACCATGGATCGTGAAGCAAGTCTCATATATATCGCGGTTTTTCTAATCTTCTGTATACACCCAGGGGGTTCTCACATCCGTGTCCTTCCCCTACGATTGCCGGTAGACAACGTGCTGGAATAGCGCCCTAACAGCACGTCACTGCACCGCGAATCAAGGAGGATTCATGGGAACTGCCGGCTACGCCGACACTTATGCCGCAAGCGTCACTGACCCGGAAGCGTTCTGGCTGAAAGCGGCAGAACTCGTCGACTGGGACGTGCGTCCGCGGCAGGCGCTGGATGAGACCGGCGCACCGCTGTACCGCTGGTTTCCGGACGGGGCGCTGAACACCAGCTACAACGCCCTGGACCGCCACGTACTCGCCGGCCGGGGCGGTGACACCGCGCTGGTCTATGACTCGGCGATGCTGGGCCGCAAACGCACCTACACCTTTGCCGAGCTGCTGACCGAAGTGGAGAACTTTGCCGGTGTCCTGCACGGACAGGGCATCGGCGCCGGGGACCGGGTGGTCATCTACCTGCCCATGATCCCCGAAGCCGTCATCGCCATGCTGGCCTGCGCACGCCTGGGTGCAGTGCACTCAGTGGTCTTTGGCGGGTTCGCCGCCACGGAGCTGGCCGCACGGATCGACGACGCGCGTCCCGACGTGGTGGTGACCGCCAGCGGCGGCCTGGAACCCAAACGCCGGGTCGAATACCTGCCCACAGTTGCCCAGGCACTCGAAGCCGCCGAACACCCGGTCCGCGCCGTCGTCGTAGCAAGCCGTGAGGGGTTCGGCCACTCGGCGGCGGAGTTCGACGGCGCCGGCGGAACGGCGTGGCTGGACTGGGCGAAGCTTGCTGCCTCAGCACAGCCGCAGGGCCCGGTGAGCGTCGCCGCCACCGACCCGCTGTACATCCTCTACACCTCCGGGACGACCGGTTCGCCCAAGGGCGTGGTCCGGGACAATGGCGGACACGCGGTGGCCCTGGCCTGGTCCATGGCCAACATTTACGACGTCGCACCCGGACAGGTGATGTGGACAGCCTCCGATGTCGGCTGGGTGGTGGGGCACTCCTACATCGTGTACGGACCGCTGATCGCCGGAGCCGCCACGGTCCTGTATGAGGGCAAGCCCGTGGGCACTCCCGACGCCGGCGCCTTCTGGCGGGTAGCCGCTGAACACGGCGTGGACGTACTCTTCACTGCCCCCACAGCACTGCGGGCCATCCGACGTGCGGACCCGGAGGCAGCGCTCACCGGCGGCTACGACCTCACCCGGCTCCGCACCCTGTTCGCAGCAGGGGAGCGGCTGGACCCTGAGACCTACCGGTGGGCCTCGGAGGCACTGGGCATTCCGGTGGTGGATCACTGGTGGCAAACCGAGACCGGATGGGCCATCTGTGCCAACCCCATGGGACTCGACGCGCAGCCGCCGAAAGCCGGGTCACCGACATTTCCCGTGCCGGGTTTCCGCGTCCGGATTGTCGACGGCGCCGGAACGGAGGTACCTCCCGGGGCTGAGGGGAACATCGTCCTGGACCTGCCTCTCCCGCCCGGAACCCTGGCGACGCTGTGGGGCAGCGACGACCGCTACCGCGCCTCCTACCTTGAAGCGTTCGAAGGCAGCTATGCCACGGGGGACTCAGGGTATGTGGACGAGGAAGGCTACGTGTTTGTCATGGGGAGGACGGATGACGTCATCAATGTAGCCGGACACAGGCTGTCCACCGGAGCGATCGAGCAGGTGGTGGCAGCGCACCCCGCCGTGGCCGAATGTGCCGTCATCGGTGTGAAGGACAGCCTCAAGGGCCAGCGCCCGTGCGGGTACGTTGTGCTCAAGGCAGGTTCGGAGACTGCCGAGGAGGAGATTCAGGCTGCGCTCGCGGACCTGGTGCGCACCCGGATCGGCCCGGTGGCGGACTTCAGGGAAGTCCGGGTAGTGGAGGCGCTGCCCAAGACCCGGTCCGGAAAGATCCTCCGCAAGACCATGCGGCAGATTGCCGACGGCGATGACTTCACCGTGCCGTCCACGATCGAAGACCGTTCCGTGCTCGACGACCTGATGCCGCTGCTTCGTCCCGACACCGCCTGAGAACTCATCAGCGGCGCCAGGTGTACTCGAGCTCCGGGGAACCGGAACCCACGGCCGAATCCGAAGGGCTGGAACGCACAGTACCCACTGCCGGCGGCCGGATTTCCAGCGTCTGATTCCACACCTCTTCACCGAGATTACAGAAACTGCCCGTTTCAGCCTTGAAACGGGCAGTTTCTGCTATCTCGATGCGGGCGGGGGAGAGCAACGTTCGAGTTAAGGTTGAGCGTCAAGGCTCGCTGGCGTTGCGGCCCGGGATTCGCGGTATCCGTGTTGCACAGTTGTAACCTTGGAAAGGACAGCCAGCAGGACAGCTAGAGACGGAAGCGTGGATTTATACGTGAGCAGCGAACAGAGTTCCACAACTCTGCAGGACGCAACGCAGGGCGCAGCGGATGAAGCCATGGGTCCTACCGGCCGTCCGCTGACTGAGTTCCCCGAGCCTCCGGTCCTGACTTCCCACGGTCCGGCCCGCATCATCGCCATGGTGAACCAGAAAGGCGGCGTCGGCAAGACGACGTCCACCATCAACCTCGGTGCCGCGCTGGCTGAAGCCGGGCGCAAGGTGCTCCTGGTGGACTTCGATCCGCAGGGCGCACTCTCCGCCGGCCTGGGCACCAACCCGCACGAGCTGGACGTCACCGTCTACAACGTGCTGATGGACCGCAAGGTGGACATCCGCGACGCGATCCAGGAAACGCACGTCGAGAACATCGACCTGCTGCCCGCCAACATCGACCTCTCCGCCGCCGAAGTCCAGCTGGTCAACGAAGTGGCGCGCGAGCAGGTACTGGAGCGGGCACTGCGCCGTGTCTCCGACGACTACGACGTAATCCTCATCGACTGCCAGCCGTCACTTGGCCTGCTGACCGTCAACGCGCTCACCGCAGCGCACGGCGTCATTATCCCGCTGATCTGCGAATTCTTCGCCCTGCGCGCCGTCGCGCTGCTGGTGGAGACCATCGAAAAGGTGCAGGACCGCCTGAACCCGGGCCTGCAGGTCGACGGCGTGCTGGCCACCATGTACGACGCGCGGACCCTGCACAGCCGCGAAGTCATCGGCCGGCTTGTGGAGGCCTTCGGGGACAAGGTCTTCGAGACGGTCATCAAACGCACGATCAAGTTCGCGGACGCTACGGTAGCCGCGGAACCGATCACCTCCTACGCCGGCAACCACGCCGGTGCGGACTCCTACCGCCGGCTCGCCAAGGAACTGATTGCCCGCGGCGGCGCACCCTAGTCTCGCTGGGGAGACGGCCGGCGCCGGATTCGAGGTCCGGCTGGAGAACTTCCGCGGCCCGTTTGACGTGCTGCTGGGACTGATCACCAAGCACGAGCTGGACATCACCGAAATCGCCCTGGCCACGGTCACGGACGAATTCATTGCCTACATCCGTGCCCTGACCGCATCCGGACAGGGCTGGGCACTCGACGAGGCCAGCGAATTCCTGGTCATCGCCGCCACGCTCCTTGACCTCAAGGCTGCCCGCCTGCTTCCGGCCGGGGACGTGGAGGACGACGACGACATCGCCCTCCTCGAGGCACGTGACCTGCTCTTCGCCCGGCTGCTGCAGTACCGGGCGTTCAAGCAGGTTGCCTCGCTGATGGACAGCCGGCTCGAGGAGGAAGGCCTGCGTTTCCCGCGGGACACCGCGCTTGAACCGCATCTGGCCGCCATGCTGCCGGAACTGATCTGGCGTACCAGCGCGGAGGAGTTCGGCCGGCTGGCCCAAAAGGCACTTGAACCGAAACCGGGACCGCCCACCGAGGTTGGGCTGGCGCACCTGCACGCACCGCGGGTCAGCGTCCGGGAACAGGCGCAGATCATTGGGAAGAGGCTTCGGCAGAGCAGTCCGCTGACCTTCGACGAACTGGCGCAGGGGGCAACGCCGCTGGAAATCGTCGGCCGGTTCCTGGCACTGCTGGAAATGTTCCGCGACGGTGTGCTCGCCTTCCACCAGCCCGAGCCGCTGGGGGAGCTGCGGGTCACCTGGACCGGAAGCGGTGCCGGGGACTGGACCGCGCAGTACCTCACCGAAGAATACGACGACGCGAACGGGGAGCCCGATGCAGCCGCAGACCTCCAACCACAAAGCTGAGCAGGATGGTGACGGTATGCAGAACCGTCCGGGAGGAATACGCGCCGCCGCCGAGGCAATCCTTATGGTGGCCAGCGAGCCGGTCAGCGCCGCGAGCCTTGGCCTGGCGCTGAACATCACCCCCTCAGCTGCTGCCCAGCTCCTTGCCGACCTGCGCGATGAGTATGACGGTTATACTGGGGGTGGACCTGACGGGCTGCGCGCCGTTGAACCGCGCGGTTTCGAGCTCCGGGAAGTTGCCGGCGGCTGGCGAATCTACTCCCGCCCCGCCTTTGCCGACGTCGTCGGGCAGTTCGTACTTGAGGGGCCAAGCGCACGGCTTTCCCAGGCCGCGCTGGAGACCCTGGCGGTGATTGCCTACCGGCAGCCGGTGACCCGCGGCCGCATATCAGCCATTCGGGGAGTCAACGTGGACTCCGTGGTCCGCACGCTAATCCAGCGGGGACTGGTGAGCGAGGCAGGCACTGAACCCGAAACAGGTTCGCTGCTGTACATCACGACTCCGCTTTTCCTGGAAAAGCTGGGTCTGGGCAGTTTGGAGGAACTGCCGGAGATAGCACCGCACTTGCCCGGGCTGGAAAACCTCCCGGAATTTGAAGAAACTACTTACTAACCGCTACACCCGAAGGACTTCTCAATGACACAGGCACCCCGTTCCGGCTCAGGCCGCAGTAATCCGCGCAGCGGCGGGGGAGCAGGCGGCAGCCGCGGCTTCGGCAAGGGCTCCAAGCCTGCCTCCGGACGCACCGGCGGACCGAAGTCCTCCGGCGGCGCAGGCGCTCCCCGAGAGGGCGGCTTCAAGTCCGGCGCTCCCAAATCCGGCGGGTTTAAGCCCGGCTCCTCCCGAGAGGGCGGCTTCAAGTCCGGCGCTTCGAAGGAAGGCGGCTTCAAGCCCGGCGGCCCCCGCACCGGTGCCCCCAAGGGCAAGGGCGGCGGCGAGCGGGCCTTCCGCAACGAGCGTTTCGGCAAGAACCTCGGCCCGGTGACCAAGCGCACGCACACGCGCCGTCCGGGCAAGCCCGTCATCTCCGAGCACCATGATCCCGAGGGCATCCGCCTGCAGAAGGTCATGGCCAGTGCCGGCGTCGCATCCCGCCGTGTCTGCGAGGAAATGATCACCGAAGGGCGCGTGGAGGTCGACGGCGAGGTCGTCACCGAACTCGGCGTGCGTGTGGACCCCAAGACCGTTTCGATCCACGTGGACGGCATGCGCCTGCAGCTGGACGAGACGCAGAAGTACTACGTCTTCAACAAGCCGCGCGGCGTCGTCTCCACCATGGAAGACCCCGAGGGCCGTCCCTGCATCAGCGACTACCTCAAGAGCACCAACAAGCACGAACGCCTCTTCCACGTCGGCCGCCTGGACACCAACACCGAAGGCCTGCTGCTGCTGACCAACGACGGCGAGCTGGCCAACCGCCTGACCCACCCGTCCTACGAGGTTCCCAAGACCTACCTGGTGCAGGTGCGCGGTCCCATGGCGCACGGCATCGGCGCCCAGATGCGCGAAGGCATTGAACTGGAGGACGGCTTCGCCAAGGTTGACTCCTTCCGCCTGGTGGACTCCACCCCCGGCCACATCCTGGTTGAGGTAGTGCTGCACTCGGGCCGGAACCGGATTGTGCGCCGTATGTTCGACGCCGTCGGCCACCCCGTGGAGCGCCTGGTCCGTACCCAGATGGGTCCGATCCGCCTGGGCGACCAGCGCCAGGGCAGCATCCGCGTCCTTGGCCGCCACGAAGTCGGCCACCTGATGGCCGTCGTAGGACTCTAACGCCGTGACCGTACTGGCTGACGGGGGTACACATCTGTCCGGACCGGTCCTGGTTATCGGCACCGGCCTGCTCGGCGCAAGCATCGGCCTGGGCCTGCGGGCCCGGGGCATCGACGTCGTGCTTTCGGACATTTCGCCTTCCACCGCTGCGGTGGCCCGGGATATCGGTGCCGGCCGCCTCCTCCAGGACGTTGAGCCCGACTTCGCTCCGCAGCTGGTAGTTGTTGCCGCACCGCCGGACGTGACCGCATCCCTCGCGGCGCAGGCGCTGCAGGACTGGCCCGGCGCCGTCGTCGTGGATATTGCCAGCGTGAAGGCCGCCGTCCTGGCGGACCTGCGCGCCACCGGCGTGGATCTTTCCCGCTACGTGGGAACCCATCCGATGGCCGGCCGGGAGAAATCCGGTCCGGTGGCCGCGCTCGGTGACCTGTTTATGTCCATGCCGTGGGTTATCTGCGCCGCGGAGGAGAGTTCTCCCGCTGCCGTGAAGACCGCCGAAGCGCTGGCCATCGACCTCGGAGCCGTGGTTTCGCGCATGAACGCCGAAGACCATGATGCGTCCGTGGCCCTGATCAGCCACCTGCCGCAGGTCATGTCTTCGCTGGTGGCCAGCCGCCTGCAGGACACCCCGCCGTCGGCCCTCGCCCTGGCCGGCAACGGACTGCGCGACGTCACCCGCATCGCAGCCAGCGATCCCAAGCTGTGGGTGCAGATCCTCAGCGGCAACGCGCCGCGCCTGGTGAGCATCCTGCACGGTGTGCGCGAGGACCTGAACCGGCTGATCAACACGCTTGAACACCCCACCGCCGACGGCGCGCGGCTGGACATGGCGCAGCTGATCTCCGAGGGCAACACCGGCCAGGCAAGGATCCCGGGTAAGCACGGCACTCCGCCGCAGTCATTCGTCAGCTTCACCGTGCTGGTGGATGACGTCCCCGGCACGATCGCCCGGCTGCTTACTGAGATCGGTGAAATCGGCGTCAACCTCGAAGACCTGCGCCTGGAGCACGCCTCCGGCCGCGAGGTTGGACGGGTGGAAATCTCGGTCCTGCCGAGCAAAATGCACGGGCTGGTCAGCGAACTGACCAAGCGCGGCTGGAAGGTAGTTGAGTAATGACAGAGCAGAACCCGGCACAGTTCCGGCTGGGCAAACCCCTGGTGGTGGCAATTGACGGGCCGTCCGGCTCCGGCAAGTCCAGCATCAGCCGCGAAGTCGCCCGCCGGCTGCGCGCCAACTACCTCGATACCGGTGCCATGTACCGGGCCGTCACCATCGCCTGCATGCGTGCCGGCATCGACCTGACGGACGCCGTCGCCGTCGAGGCCGCCACCCGCAGCGCAGACATTGAACTGAGCACTTCGCCGGACGTGGACTGGGTCCGCGTTGGGGGAGAGGACGTCACCCAGGCGATCCGTGAACCCGAGGTGTCCTCCAATGTTTCCGCCGTGGCCACCACCCTTGGAGCCCGGGCCGAACTGGTCCGCCGCCAGCAGCAGCTGATCAAGGACTCGGGACTGCGCATCGTGGCCGAGGGACGGGACATCACCACTGTCGTCGCGCCCACTGCTGAAGTGAGAATTCTGCTCACTGCCTCCGAGGAAGCGCGCCTGCGCCGCCGCGGCGTGCAGCTGGGCGGCACCCAGACCGCTGCCGCACTCCGCGAGCAGGTCCTCACCCGCGACGTGAAGGACTCCACGGTGGTCAACTTCCAGCAGGCGGCCGACGGCGTCATCACTGTCGATTCCTCCGACCTGGACTTCGAAGAAACGGTCCAGGCTGTGCTGAACGTGGTTTTTTCAAGCACACACTAAGCACTTGTGACAGGCGCTGCGCCGGAGCTCCAATGGGGTCCCGGCGCCTTGCCGTGTTTCAATGGATGGGTGGCTGCATGGGATTTTCCATGCCGGACCCCCAAACACTTACCCGGGCTGAACGTCCGGAGACGGCCGTGCGCAGCTGCGCCGACGGCCTCAACGGAAAGAAAGCAATAGTTTATGAACGCCAACCCGACCTTTGACGGCGACTCCGAGGAGTACATCCCGGCAGGCGAGGACCAGATCGACGAGCGGCTTGCCGCCCTCGACGACGACGAAGCCAACCTGCGCGCCGAAACCCTCCGCGCCGGCCTCTCTGACTACGAACTCGACGAAGAAGACGCCGCGCTGCTCTCCGGCGGCTACGACGAGTACGACGAGGACGCCCCGCTGCGTCTGGACCCCGTCGTCGCAATCGTGGGCCGGCCGAACGTGGGCAAGTCCACCCTGGTGAACCGCATCCTTGGCCGCCGCGAAGCCGTGGTCGAAGATACTCCGGGCGTCACCCGCGACCGCGTGTCATATCCGGCCACCTGGAACGGTGTGAACTTCACCCTCGTCGACACCGGCGGCTGGGAGCACGATGCCCGCGGCATCCATGCCCGTGTTGCCGACCAGGCCGAAATCGCCGTCGACGTCGCTGACGCCGTCATGCTGGTGGTCGACGCGACCGTCGGCATCACCGCCACCGACGAAGCCGTGGTGCGCATGCTGCGCAGCAAGGGCAAGCCGGTCATCGTCGTCGCCAACAAGGTGGACGACATCCAGAACGAAGCCGACGCTTCAGTGCTTTGGGGCCTGGGCTTCGGCGAGCCGTACCCGGTTTCGGCCCTGCACGGCCGCGGCACCGCGGACATGCTCGACGCCGTCCTGGACGTGCTGCCGGAATACTCCGCCTACGGCGGACTCGAGTCCAGTGGCGGGCCGCGCCGCATCGCGCTGATCGGCCGCCCGAACGTGGGCAAGTCCTCGCTGCTGAACAAGCTGGCCGGAAGCGACCGCGTGGTTGTTGACGACCTTGCCGGCACCACCCGCGACCCGGTCGACGAACTGATCGAACTCGGCGGGCGCACCTGGCGTTTCGTGGACACCGCAGGCATCCGCCGCCGCCAGCACATGGCGCAGGGCGCCGACTTCTATGCCTCGCTGCGTACGCAGGCCGCGCTGGAGAAGGCGGAGGTCGCCGTCGTGCTCCTGGCCGTGGACGAAGTCCTCTCCGAGCAGGATGTGCGGATCCTGCAGCTGGCCATCGATTCCGGCCGCGCGCTGGTGCTGGCGTTCAACAAGTGGGACCTGCTCGACGACGAACGCCGCCGCTACCTGCAGACCGAGATCGAGCGCGACCTGGCACACGTTGAGTGGGCCCCGAGCGTCAACATCTCCGCCAAGACCGGCTGGCACAAGGACAAGCTCGTTCCGGCGCTGGACCTTGCCCTGGAGAACTGGGACAAGCGCATCCCCACCGGCAAGCTGAACGCCTTCCTGGGCGAGCTCGTGGCGGCGCACCCGCACCCGGTGCGCGGTGGCAAGCAGCCCCGCATCCTCTTCGGCACGCAGGCGTCCTCGCGTCCGCCGAAGTTCGTGCTGTTCACCACCGGGTTCCTGGATCCGGGCTATCGCCGTTTCATCACCCGCCGCCTCCGGGAGACCTTCGGCTTCGAAGGAACCCCGATCGAGGTCTCAATGCGCGTGCGTGAGAAGCGCGGCAAGACCAGCAGGCGCTAGCACGGCAGGCTGCCCCGGAGCCAATGTGAACTCCGGGGTGCCGCCGATGCGGGGAAATCGCCAACCATGATGTAGAGTATTTGAGTTGGTTCGGCCGGAAACAAACCGGAAGATACGGATCAGCGGAACGGGTTGTGGCGCAGCTTGGTAGCGCACTTGACTGGGGGTCAAGGGGTCGCAGGTTCAAATCCTGTCAACCCGACAGATACACAAAACGCCTCGGCGGACATTGAGTCCTCCGGGGCTTTTTTGTGCCCGTGGCCGCCCTTCCCACGGCTGGTTACGGGTGAGGCAGGTATGGTCACACAACATGACAGAGCTAACGAACCGGGGGAAGCGCGGTTCGGCCAACCCTGAATTCGCCCCGGCGGGGCATGCCGGCCGGTCGGAACGCCGTGCATAGAGCGGGTCTTTGGGAAATCAGTGGCCCCGGCGTCTGAGTTGTGGCTGTATGTAGCTATGGTTCCTCCCCGATCGGAGCACACGATGTCCGAGTCCAGCGAATCCCGTGGCCCACGCGTTGCCGTCGTTACCGGCGGATCAGGGGGAATGGGCAGGGCGATCGCCAGGCGTCTCTCCAGGGACCGCTTCGCCCTGGCGGTCCACTACGCAGGGAACGTGAACAAGGCGGCGGAAGTAGTTCAGGAGCTGACTGCCGCGGGAAGCCAGGCCATAGCCGTCGGCGGGGATGTGGCTGATGAGGTTGCCATGACCCGGCTCTTTGATGAGGTTGAGGCCGCTTTCGGCGGAATCGACGTCGTCATTAACACCGCCGGAGTCATGGTCCTCTCCACGGTGGTGGACCTGGACCTCGATGAACTGGACCGGATGCACCGCACGAACATCCGCGGCAGCTTTGTGGTCTCCCAGCTGGCAGCGCAGCGCCTGCGGCGCGGTGGTGCGCTGGTGAACGTCTCGTCCAGCCAGACCCGCCTGCAGCATCCCACCTACGCGCCGTACGCTGCCAGCAAGGCCGCCGTGGAGGCTCTGACTCCCGTCCTGGCGCGGGAACTGCGGGGAAGGGACATCACCGTCAACGCCATTGCGCCCGGTCCCACGGCCACTCCGCTGTTCCTGGACGGCAAGGACCAGGAGGCCATCGACCGCCTGGCGCAGCTTGCCCCGATGGAGCGTCTGGGTACACCTGAAGACATTGCCGAGGTGGCTGCCTTCCTGGCCGGACCTTCACGCTGGATCAACGGACAGGTCATTTATCCGAACGGCGGACTCGCCTAGCGGTTTCCTCAGCCCCGGACGGGCACCGCGTCGAACTGCTCGGCCAGGGCCCCGACAGCTTCCCGCCCGGCACGGTTTGCTCCAACTGTTGACTGTGAGGGCCCGAAACCGATGAGGTGCACGCGCGGATCCGCAGCGGCGACGGTGCCGTGCACCTCGATCCCGCCGCGTTCGTTGCGCAGGCGGAGCGGGCCCAGATGGCTCAGCGAAGGCTTGAACCCGGTGGCCCAGAGGATGGCATCAACACGGGTCAGTGAGCCGTCGGCCTCCCGCACCCCCTCCGGCTCGATCCGTGTGAACATCGGCCGCCGCTGCAGTGCCCCGCGCTCCTTAGCGGCCAGGGCATAGGGCGTCCACAGCAGGCCTGTGTAGGAAACCACACTGCCTGTGGGATTGCCGGCTTCCACATCGGCAGCGACCCGGGAAACTACGTCCTTCCCTGCCTCCGCGTCGAAAGGTCCGTCCCGGAAAACCGGTTCCCGCCGCGTGTACCAGAACACCTCGGCCACCCGGGAGATCTCTTCAAGCTGCTGGATGGCGGAGATTCCGCCGCCCACCACCGCGACCCGCTGGCCGGTGAACTCCTCCAGCGAGGCATAGTTCCGGGTATGGAGCTGGCGTCCAGCGAAGGTCTTCTGTCCCGGAAAGGCGGGCAGTGTGGGGTTATCCCAGGTTCCGGTGGCGTTGATAACTGCCCGCGCGGCCCAGGTTCCGGCGTCGGACTCTATGAGCAGTTCCCCGTCGGGATCGTCATCCGCGGCAGACACCGCGAGTACCTTGACCGGGCGGAGGATCGGAAGCGGCGTGCGTTCCTCGAACGCCGCGAAGTATTCAGGCACGGCAATCCGGGCAGGCGTCCCGGGTTCGGGAGGGCTCTGGCGGAAACCCGGGAGGTCGAAGATGCCGTTGACGGTGGCCATGGTCAGCGATTCCCAGCGGTGCTGCCAGGCGCCCCCGGGTGCCGCCCCGGCGTCGAGCATCACGAAGCTCCGCGCGGCATCGCCGTCGGTCAAGGCGCTGGCGAAGCCGCGCCGATTCAGGTGGTAGCCGGCTGAAAGTCCTGCCTGGCCTGCACCGATGACGACGACGCCGGCCCGGCGGACCGGGTGGTCCCGCGCATCGGTGGCGTGCTGCGGCGAAGCGGTATGCATCCTGGGGCCTCCTGGGCTATGAGTATGACTGCGTAAATGCCTGGATGCATGGGTTCATTCCCTTCATAGGGCTGCCGGCTTCGGCAGCTGTCAGCGTGCCGGCATTCCTAAATGGGTGCGCAGTGCCGCAGCAGCGTCCTCCAGATTGGCGAGCTGCTCAGGTGTAAACGCATCGATGAAGATTTCTTTGATTGCAGCAAGGTGGGGGAGGGTGCTGTCCCGAAAGGCGCGGGCGCCCTGATCGGTAAGAATGACGAGTGAACCGCGCGCATCCTCCGGGCTCGGTTCGCGGCGCAGCAGTCCCCGTTTCTCCATACGGCCCAGCTGGCCGGAGAGTCGGCTGCGCTCCCACTCCAGATGCGCGGCGAGCTGCGAGGAACGCATGGCCTTCCCCTCTGCCTCGCTGAGGGAGAGCAGAACCCGATAGTCTCCGTCTGAAAGCTGGGAGTCCTTGCGCAGTCGGGACTCTATACGGGAACGGGCGATTTCGAAGGTCTCGATATGGGCGCGCCAGACGGCGAATTCCCCGCTCGTGGGGAGCTGTCTGCGCTTCCCTTTATCCATCGAAGCTCCTAAGTCGTTGACATGTGAATCATATCGGCGATGATTCATATGTCAACTACATTCTGAATGCCTACCGCGTGCTGTTCTTGGCACCGGTCTTCCCGGCCGGCGAACAGCAGCAGCCCGCAGCAAAGGACAGTCCCATGACTCAGGAACCTACGAACAGCACCGGAGCGTCGGTTACCGTCACAACCGCACCAACGGGTCCCCTGGGGGCCTACGTTGTGTCCGTGGATGGAGTGGATGCGGGAAGAGTGGACTTCCTCGATCCTCCCGGCAGGACGGATGAACGCATCGTTTTCCATACCGAGGTGGATGAACAGTTCGCCGGACGCGGCCTCGCCGGGCTCCTGCTTCGCGAGGTGCTCGCCGACATCAGCTGCAGGAATCTCATCCTCGTTCCCGTGTGCCCCCTGTTTGGCCGCCATCTGAAGAAACACGGCGACGAGTACCGGGCCGGCGGTGGTCTGTTCCGGCTGCCAACACCCGCAGACTTCGCCGTGGTGGCCCGGGCATCCCGGACCGGATCATGAGCGCCCTCGCACGAACACTGTTGAAGAAGAGGGAACGGTAATGCGTTCGGTTGTTCATGACTACCTGGCGGAAGCGCTCAGTGAACTGGCAGCAGAGAACTCGGGAGAACTCGCGGGATACATCCCCGAACTCGCCGGAGCGGACCCCGAGCGTCTGGGTGCGGTCTTCACCACGGTCGACGGCGAGGTGTACGGCGCCGGAGATGACGACGTCGAATTCACCATCCAATCGATCTCCAAGCCGTTTGCCTATGCGCTTGCACTCGCAGACCGCGGCTTCTCTGCTGTGCTCGCCAAAGTCGGCGTCGAACCGTCAGGGGAGGCATTCAATGAGATCTCCCTTGAAAACGAAACCGGCCGGCCGCGGAATCCCATGATCAACGCCGGAGCGATCACCACCCACTCGCTCCTGGGCTCAGAGCACCTGCTGCCGGCTGAACGGGTTGACCGCGTAGTCCGTGGTCTATCGGCGTTTGCCGGCCGCCGGCTGGAAGTCGATGAAACGGTCTGCGTCTCAGAGATGGAGAACGCCCACAGGAACCTCGCCAGCGCACACATGCTGCGAAGCCACAACATCCTCACCGGGGATCCGAGGGACGTTGTTGAGGGGTATATCCGTCAGTGTTCCGTATTGGTCACGGCACGGGACCTGGCTGTAATGGCGGCGACGCTGGCCAATCAGGGAGTCAACCCTGTTACTGGTGAGCGGGGAGTGTCGCTGTTTGAGCGGTTCTCCTCGGACATGGGCCTGCATGTGATGGAGGTCCCGGCCGCCGCGCGTGCCGTCGTGCGCTCAAACCATGTTCTTGGACGGGGAGCCGGGGCAGTCCGGGTTCTCCAGGCACAAGGTGGGATCCGCTTCGCCGGGGCTGAGCGAATTGTCCGCGAATTCATAGGCGCGAACTTCGATGAGAGCAGGGTGGTGCTGGATTTCACCCTGGTTTCCTCGCTCGATGACGTGGCACGGCGTATGCTCTTGGAACTTGCCCGCCGGCTCGCGGGGGACGGTCTCGGGATCTACTTCGTGGACCCGGAACTGATCATTCCGGATCCTGACCGCGGCGACGGTGTTCTGGTTCCCGTCATTGCGGACGCTGAGCACCTCCTGAGGGATCCGGCCCGTAAGGCGGAGGGCAGCCGGAAGGGAGTGTCCGCTGCGGACCCGTAAGCTTTGACTGGGTTCGGAAAGGAGCTTGAGATGCCGTGGAGCACGCGTGAACTGGCCGACCTAGCGGGCACGACGGTGAACACCGTCCGCCACTATCACCGGCTGGGTATTCTCGAGGAGCCGGACCGCCGCTACAACGGCTACAAGCAGTACGAGGTGCGGCACCTGGTGAGCCTGTTGCGCATCCGCAGGCTCGCCGTCCTCGGTATTCCGCTGTCCCAGCTGCGCAGCGCCACGGACACGGCTCGGGGAACTCCCGAGGTTCTGCGGGAGGTAGACGCCGAGCTCCAGCAGCGTATTGAAGCCCTGAACCAGGCCCGGGCCCACATCGCAGCGATCATCGAACACCAGGCGCCGGCGGATGTGCCTGCGGGCTTTGAAGCGGTTGCTGCCCGCCTGTCGGAGAGTGACCGTTCAATCGTCCACATCATGACCCGGTTCTACGATGATGAAGCTCTGGAAGACATCCGGGAGATGTCTGCGGATGAGAGTGACGACACGGGGCCGGACATCGAGAACCTGGCCGCCGACGCCGATGAGCAGACCCGGCAGGCGCTGGCCGAGAGGGTTGCCGAAATCATCGTGAAGCACCTCGTCAACTACCCCTGGCTGAGGAATCCTGCCGAGCACATGCCCAGGGGAAGCCAGATCGGCGTTGAGACCTTCGGGAATGCACTGACGGAGCTGTACAACGATGCCCAGCTGGATGTGCTGTTCCGGGCCAACACGATCGCGGAGCAGATGATGGGAGCCATGGGTGCTGGAGGGCAAGGAACGGATCACCCGCAGCCCTGATTGAACGGGTGGCGCGTTAGGGCTCAGGGGCCATTAGTCGCCGCCGCTGAACAGGCCTCCGTCGAGCAGCCAGTTATAGCGCAGCCGCAGCGCCCGCTCCGTGCTGGCGGCCACACCCGCCAGCAAAAGCGAGGTGTTCGCCCACGCGGGGAGGATAAACGGGCTCACAAACGTGCCGATACTCTCCGCAACGGGAGGGATCTCCGTGAATGACTGCAGAAGCTGCGGCACACCGAGTGCAAGGCTTCCAAGGAGCACCAGTGCGGAGGTCACGCCGATGAGCCGGCTAAGCCCCGGCCTGGTCCGGTCCAGGTGCGCACGCAGTCCTTCGGCGGAGGAAGCGTCCGGCTCCAGCTGCCGCACAGCGCCGTCGTGGGTAACGTAGTCGGCCTGCCGCAGACCATAGGTGCTCACTGCAATACGGATGGCCCCGCCCGGCATGGGAAATGCGGCGGGAGGCTTCAGCCGTGCCATGTGCAGGCCGTCGCGGTAGAGATGCGCATACACCTCTCCGTCGGCGTCGCCGCCGTGCCGGATGTCGACTGACCACGTCTGGGGTACGCCGTCCGGGCCGCGAAGGCGCAGATGGAGCAGTGAGCGGGAAAACGCCTGCCACCACCGGAACGGCTGCAGCACGGGGGTACTGGCTGGTTTCAGTTCCATGTCCGGCCCTTTCAAACCGTGTCCGCCCCGGATGGGCGGCCCTGGTTCGAACCATGGAACACTGTGTTCCCGGAACAGGGTCAACCCCCTGTTCGGCCTGCGCTGTGGCAGCGTCGTTCGAGGCCTGATGCTAGACGACTACCAGGTCCTGTCCCGAGGGTTTGTGGTCTGCGAGCGCCGCACTCTGGACCGCCGGATCCTCGTAGGTGTTCCAGTAGTAGGTCATGGTCTTGGAAGAGAACAGCCCGGTGTAGATGGTCTTTTCAAAGTCTCCGTCGCCCATGGCCGCGCTGCCCTCCACCATGGCCACCTGCTGCAGCGTGTGGAAGGCACGGCTGACGTTGTCCGCTTCGGTTGTCTTCTGCGGATAGTGGGCATGCACGTAGGCTGCCCGCACAAAACGCGACGGCGAGTAGTAGTCCCCGGGAATCCCGCGCATCAGTGAGCCTGAGCCGAACGGCGTCAGATGTGCCTGGTTCAGCACTACTTCCTGAGGGAAGCCGGAAGACAGGTTGAGGTAGTTGCGCAGGTTCTCGTGGTGCCAGTTGAATCCGGGCTGGTTTGCCAGGACATCTACATCATCGTGGAAGACCTGCATGCCCGCGCTGGTGTACTCGACCACGATGGACCGGCTGGCGTCACCGATGATCCAGTGCAGCAGCGAACTTGGGTATTTGTCATTGATGGGCCGGTCCACGATGGCGACGTTGCCCAGTGCTGCCTCGACCTCGTCCACAGTGGCGAACTGGGCCGCGACCCAGAGCGGGAACTCAAACGCGGCCACATTGACCGCACCGGTCACCTGATCCGGTGCGTAATTGGCGTATCCCGGGAAGTTCAGTCCGGCAACTGCCAGTCCGGCGTCATTGCCGCAGTCGAAATAGAGCGGGATGTCTTCCTCCACAATCCCCATGCCGATAACGGCGTGCTTGATTTCCTGCACTGCGCCAAACGGTGACTTCGGCGAGTACCCCGTGGGGGTCACCACCACCCGTTCACCGTAACCGCTCGTCCAGTCCAGGTTGCGTGCGAGATAAAGGTTGCCGCTGCCGTCCGTGTACCTGATGCCTGTGCACATGCTGGTGCTCCCTGTTCCTGGGAAGTCGCTCGTCCTCCCGCGATCTTTCAGGTTAGGCCCGTGAGGCGGGGCTGCGGCAGGTCCCCCGGACAAATGGGAAGCCGGACACGCGGATTTACCGCTGAGCGTGCCGGAGAGGGCGTCGCCCACGGTCTTTCCTGAGGGGGTTGACTCTGTTCCGGGAACACAGTTTCTACTGCTTCCACTACCCGAGGGACAGGCCCTCGTTGAGGAGATTAGGAACCAGTTCGATGAACCCCACCCAGGAACTCGTCCACAACTTTCAGGAACTTCTAGGCCAGGTGCCTGAGTTCATTCAGCCCTTCATCCTGATGCTCGCCGCCGCTGTTCCTTTTCTGGAAGGCGAAGCCGGTGCACTGATCGGCGTCGTCGGCGGATTAAACCCCGTGCTTGCGGCTGTCGCGGCCGCCCTTGGCAACTTCGCCAGCGTGGCGCTGGTGGTCCTTATTACCTCCCGGGCCCGGACCGCCGTCACCAACCGGGTGGATGCCCGGGCCGAGGCCGCAGCGGCCGCAACGGGCGGCACCGCAACGCTGGTCGCGGCCCGTGCTGCCAAGCCGGAATCAAAGGGACGTCTCCGCTTCAAGCGCTGGCTGCTCCGCTTCGGTGTTCCGGGGGCAAGCATCCTCGGCCCGCTGGCCATCCCCACTCAGTTCACGGCGTCGATCCTCGTGGCTGGCGGTACCTCCCGCCGGTGGGTGCTCCTGTGGCAGGGCGTGGCGATCGTCATCTGGACCACCGTCTCCACGGTCCTTATCTGGAGTGCGCTCACGTTCGTCGTTGGGGTCTAGGAACCCAGTGCTGCCACATCAGCGCATACCGCGTCCATCCGGTCCGCGAACTGGTGCCCGCCGGTGTCATGGCGGCGGATCACCGCGCCGGGAAGCAGCCCCTCGAAGCGGTCAAGGTGTTCAAAGGGCACTGTGCCGTCGTCGCGGCAGTGGTGCAGGAACACCGGCAGGCCCGGAGGGATCGTGAAGCCAGGCGGCAGGGCATACCCGCCCTGCCAGCCCTCCGAGCCCCAGAACGGCGTCGCCAGCAGCACCATCCCCCGGGGCAGCGGTTCCGGGGGAGAGGCTGCGAGGCGGAGCAGTGCCATGGAAGCTCCGAAGGAGTGCCCCACGATGACAGTCTCCGGCCCCAGCGGCTCCAGGGCAGTATCAATGCCGCCAAGCCAGGCCCCGGCAGTCATCTCCTCGTTCGAAAAGCGGGGCATCGCGACCGGGACACGGAGCCTGGAACGCAGTTCCTCCGCGATCGGCTGATCATCGGTCCATCCGCCCGCCCCGTGCAGAAACAGAACCTCCACGGCATTCCACCTGCTTCCTGTTGGTCTCCTTCCACTGTCCCGCAGCCGCCGGACCGCGAACAGGTGCTAGCCAAAGTGCCCGTGTTTGGCTGCGTGCCGTCGAACCGGTACGGCTCCTGCTGACGGAGGGAACCGGCGCTGCTAGCGTTCAGTAACCGGCCGGAGAACTCCGGCGGTTCGCCCTGCACGGACAGGAGCCCGGAATGCCGGCAGACCAGCTGAACATCATCATCCACGGGGCCGGGGGAGCGATCGGCAGGGCCGTGGCTGAGGAATTCGCCCGCCGCGGAGCACGGCTGTTCCTTGCCGGGCATGGAGAGGCCTCCGTGAACGCCACGGCGGAGAAAGTCCGGGCGCTGGGCGGGGAAGCGCACCCCAGCCGGGTTGATGCGTACAACCGGGTTGAAGTGGACGCCCATACCAATGCGGTGGCAGACCTCGCGGGACGAATCGACGTTATGTTCAATGCGGTGGAGATTCCCCGGGTCCAGGGCATTCCGCTGCTGGAAATGGACGCGGACGACGTCGTTGCCCCCGCCGCCGCATGGCTGCGGACCCAGTTCCTCACCGCACGGGCTGCCGCCGGCTATATGGTGCCGCAGGGCAGCGGGACCATCCTGATGCTCTCTGCGTCTCCGGCCAGGCTGGCCCTAGCCGGCGTCGGCGGCTTCTCCGCAGCCTGCGCCGCAGTCGAAGCACTGACCCGCACCTTCGCTGCAGAGACCGGAGCAGCAGGCGTCCGGACGGTGTGCCTGCGTCCGCACCGGATCCGGGAGACGATCGGTAATACGCCTGACCTGCCCATGGAGCTGGAGGACTTCACCCGGTTCCTGGAATCCCTGACCACCAGCGGTACCCTGCCCACGCTCGGGGACGTCGCACGGGCCGCCGTTTTCGCAGCCACCGGCGGGGCGGCCAGCATGAACGGCACGGTGCTGAACCTCACCGGCGGCATGAGTCCTGACTAAGGGCATCCACCCTGCCCGCTGACCGGCGTCGTCACTGCAGTATCTCCAGTGCGCCGGTCCGTCCGCCGGAGCGCTCGCAGGGGACCTGGATGTCAGCGATGTGCACGAGCCCGCAGGAGATCCGTTCAGGCGCGCGGGCGGCACGGTCCGGACGGAAGCCATAACCGAACCGGCTGGAGTGGGACACCTCCGGTCCCGTCCCGGTCCTGCACAGCTACGGCCACGGCAGCGTAGGCGTGACCGTGTCCTGGGGAGCTGCGTACGACGCCGCTGCCAAGGTCGGGGAACTCGATACCTGAGGGCCGCGTCACAATGCACCGATTTGGACGGTGTCCAGCATTATGGGCAGGTGACGAATACAGACCTGATCCCTGCGGACGGCACGGACTCCCTTGAACCTGCTCCCCGGCGCCGCGCGCGCCTCCGGACCTACGTGGCGCTATTCGCCGGCGTACTCATCGCCAATGCGGCTCTCTTCGGCTGGGGCCTGGCTGCCGGATGGTGGCACCCGCACGCCTCCAGCCTGCAGGTCATCGCTGCCATCTCGCAGGTCAACATCCTGTTCTCGATCCTGCCGCGCCAGCACTGGATGGTGAACCTGCTGTCCTTCCTGGCCACCAGGGCGCCCACGTCCTGGCCGCTCCGGCTGCGCTGGCGGCTGGCCCAGTACTACCATGTGGGGGGCCTGCACGTGGGCGGAGCCATTGCGGGAACCCTCTGGTACGTGGTTTACGTGTCCGAGCTCGCGCCCGCCTGGGCTGACGGCGAGGCAGGGTACGACGACGCATCGCTGGCTATCGCCGTGACGGTCTGCCTGTTGCTGCTCACCATCTGTGCCCTCGCCGCACCCGGGTTCCGCACCCGCCACCATGACATCTTTGAGGCCTCCCACCGGTTCGGCACCTGGACGGTTCTGGTCCTGGGCTGGGCGAACACGCTGATCCTGGCCCATCTGCAGACCCCGGAACGCACTTTTGGCGAGGCACTGCTGGCGTCCCCGATTTTCTGGATGCTGGTGGTTTCCACCGGGCTTGCGCTCTGGCCCTGGCTGCTCCTGCGGAAGGTGCCCATCACCACCGAGCGCCCCTCGAACCACACCATCATTGTCCGGCTGGAGCACGGTTTTGTGCCGCCCGTCGGCACCACCCGGGCCGTCAGCCGCCACCCGCTGCTGGGCTGGCACCCCTTTGCCTGCATTCCGGCTGCCGCGGGGGAGAGCGGCTACCGGATGGTCATTTCGCGCGCAGGCGGCTGGACCAGCGAGTTCATCGAAAACCCGCCGCCGCACGTCTGGGTCCGCGGCATCCCGACCGTCGGCGTCGCCAACGCCAAGCGCCTCTTCAACCGCGTGCTCTACATCGCCACCGGCAGCGGCATTGGCCCGGCACTGGGCCATCTGCTCACGGACACCCAGGGAGCCCGGCTGGTCTGGGTCACCAAGACCCCGCGTGCCACCTACGGCGACGGCCTGGTCAACGAGGTGGAGAAGGCCCAGCCGGAAGCCGTCATCTGGAACACCAGCGAGCAGGGCAAGCCGGACGTTTTCGAGCTCTCCTATGAGGCTTACCGGGCATCCGGAGCCGACGCCGTCATCATCGTCTCCAACAAGGCCGTTACCGGGCGTGTGGTCAGCGAATTTGAACGCCGCGGCATCCCCGCCTTCGGACCTATCTGGGATTCGTGACGCCTGCAGGCATGGAGGAGCGGGGTACGAGCTGGTAGTTTCGGCTCACACGACCCCGAGGAGCGCACAGCCATGCAGAGACGGCAGCGACGGCCCGGACGCAGAGCAGCGCCGGCGATTGCCGCGTCTGCCGCCGTGCTGGCCCTCGCCGCCTGCGGCGCAGGGAACGGCCCGGCACCGCAGACGCCGGAGCCGGCGGCGTCCACGTCGGCGCTCTCCGAGCCCCAGACCATAAGCACCGGGCTCCAGTCGCCGTGGTCCATCGCCTTCCTGGAGAGCACCCCGCTGGTTAGCACCCCGCTGGTTAGTGAACGGGACTCGGGCCGGATCCTGGAGCTCGACGGCGACGGGAACCAGCGCGAAGTAGGCCTGATCGACGCGCAGGGACGCGGTGAGGGCGGTCTGCTGGGCATCGCCGTGCAGGAGGGCTACCTCTACAGCTACCTGACCGCCGGGAACGAGAACCGGATCGAACGCCGTGAACTGCGCGGAGCGCCGGGATCCCTCAGCCTTGGAGAGCCGCAGCCTGTGCTCTCCGGCATCCCGGCCG
Source organism: Arthrobacter sp. 3Tela_A (assembly GCF_049311025.1). NCBI lineage: Bacteria > Bacillati > Actinomycetota > Actinomycetes > Micrococcales > Micrococcaceae > Arthrobacter > Arthrobacter sp. 3Tela_A. The sequence continues at coordinate 66,889 of NZ_JAXIOM010000006.1, read as the reverse complement.
GCCCGGTGCACAACGGCGGCCGCCTCGCCTTCGGCCCGGACGGGATGCTTTACACCACGGCGGGCGACGCCGGGAACCGGGACAGCGCCCAGGACACCGGATCGCTCGCCGGCAAGATCCTGCGGCTGATGCCCGACGGCGGTATCCCCGGGGACAATCCGTTCCCCGGATCAGCCGTGTACAGCTACGGGCACCGCAACCCGCAGGGCATCGCCTGGGACAGCGGGGGAACGCTCTACGCCAGCGAATTCGGCCAGGACACCTGGGACGAACTGAACGTAATTGAACCCGGCGGCAACTACGGCTGGCCGGACGCTGAAGGAACCGCGGACGCGGCGGGATTCATTGACCCCGTGCAGCAGTGGGAACCCGCCGCGGCAAGTCCCAGCGGCATCGCCGTCCTGGGGAACTCCCTGTTCATTGCCAATCTGCGTGGAGAGCGACTGCGGGAAGTGCCGCTGGAAGAGACGGGCAGCGCCGTCGAACATCTGGCCGGCGAAGGACGGCTGCGCGACGCAGTGGCTGCCCCGGACGGCAGCCTCTGGGTCCTGACCAGCAACACGGACGGGAGGGGCAGCCCGGGCGCGGAGGATGACCGCATCCTGCGCCTGGAGCTGTTGCCCTAGGCGGCTACCCTCAACATTTTCGGGGGCCGGACGTACGCTTTCCGGGCACCGCCATGACACCTGCCTGTATGTGTGAGGGGATATCCGTGCCTGAAGTAATTGTTGCCGGAGCCGGTCCTACTGGAATTTTCCTGGCCAGCGAGCTGCGCCTGCACGGCGTGGATGTGGTGGTCCTGGACCGGGAGCCGGAGCCGAACGCCATCATCCGCGCGCTGGGCCTGCACTCCCGCAGCATCGAGATTATGGACCAGCGCGGACTGGCCGGAGAGTTCGCCGCTGCCGGCACACGCTATCCGCTGGACGGGTTTTTCGCCGGCATCCTCCGGAGTGCACCCGAACTGGACACCACGCACCCCTACGTACTGGGGATTCCGCAGACGGCGACCGAAGCCGTACTGACCCGGCGCGCTCTGGAACTCGGAGTTGATATCCGCCGCGCCAGCGAGATTACCGGCCTGGCACAGGACGCCGCCGGCGTTACGGCAACACTGGCAGACGGGACTGAGCTCCGGGCCCGGTATCTGGTGGGCTGCGACGGCGGCCGAAGCACCGTCCGGTCACTGGCCGGCATCGGTTTCCCGGGGGAGCCAAGCAGGCGGGAATTCCTGCTGGGTGAAGTCGAGCTCACAGCCGCGCCGGAACTCGTGGCCGCCGTCTCCTCCCGGGTCCGCGAAACCCACCGGGACTTCGGAGCCGGTCCCGCAGAAGGCGGTGCCTTCCGGGTAGTGGTTCCCGCAGACGGCGTAGCCGAAGACCGCGCCGTTCCGCCGGACCTGGAGGAACTGAAACAGCAGCTGCGCACCTACGCCGGCACGGACTTCGGCGCCCGTTCAGCGCGGTGGATCTCCCGCTTCGGGGACGCCACCCGGCTGGCCGAGGCCTACCGGGCCGGCAGGGTGTTCCTCGCCGGGGATGCGGCGCACGTCCATCCGCCCTTTGGCGGCCAGGGGTTGAACCTCGGCCTGCAGGACGCCCTGAACCTGGGCTGGAAACTTGCCGCCGCCGTGAACGGATGGGCTCCTGAAGACCTGCTGGACACCTACTTCACCGAACGGCACCCGGTGGCAGCCGACGTCCTGAACACCACCCGGGCCCAGTCAGAGCTGGTCTCAACCGACCCCGGGCCGCAGGCGGTACGGAAGCTGCTCACCGAACTCATGGAGTTCGACACCGTGAACCGGCACTTGATCGGCAAAATCACGGCGCTGGACATCCGGTACGACTTTGGGCCGGGCCCGGACCTGCTGGGCCGCCGGCAGCGGGACGTCCGGCTGGAGCAGGGCACACTCTACGAGCGGATGCATACCGGACGCGGCATCCTGCTGGACCGGACGGGCGAGCTGCTGCTGGAAGGCTGGGAAGACCGGGTGGACCAGATCGTGGAGCCCGCATGGGAGCCGCAGACACCGTCACTGCTGCTGCGCCCGGACGGACATGTGGCCTGGCTGGAAAGCGAGCCCGACGACGACGGCTTGCCCTCCTCGGGGAGCCAGGCGGACCTGGTGGATGCCCTGGAGACCTGGTTCGGGCCGCCGAGCCTGCCAAGCATGGTGCAGCCGGCCGGCTGAACTGACTGACCAAGCAGCTCCGGCGGCTGCCGGGAAGAAAAGGAGAGATAACAGTGGATGACGGCATACTCGGGTTCGGTATTTCCCTCAATGTTCCCGACCCGGCTGCCTCAGCTGCGTTTCTGATGCAGAACTTCGGTTTTCTTGCCGAAATGCAGGATGAGGGGTTCATTTCGCTGAAGCATCCGGACGGCGGGCCGAATATTGTGTTCCTGCGCACCGGGCTGCCTACTTTCAAGCCGGCGGATATCGCCGGGAGCGCCCGGGACGGAATCCTTTTGGTGATGGTAGTCGGGGACCTGGACGCCCGCCATGCACGGCTGGCAGCGGAGGGAGCCGACGTCGTAACCCCGCCGGAGACCGAGCCCTGGGGTGAGCGCTACGCCCAGTACCGGGACCCGAACGGGCTGATCATCCAGCTGGTCCAGTGGGTTTGATGCCCGGGGCTGCGGCGGGAACCAGGGCCGGCCAGCGTCTGCGTCGGTCCTGATACTTGACGGCTTACTTCAGCCGGAACACCTCAACGATGTGCGGCGTATCAATAAGGGTGTGAGGAGCGAAGGCGTGGTATGCCCAGACATGAACCCAGGCATTGCCTGTCCGCAGGGTCAGGAAACTCTTCAGCATTCCCGGACCCAGGTACGTGAAGATGAGGAAAATAACCGAGAGCACGGTGGACTCAGGGGATGTGAAGACTGCCCAGGCGTCCCATAAATGCAGTCCTGCGTAGGTCAGCCCACCCAGCAGTACTGTGGCAACGGCCGAACCGGTGAGGCGCAGCAGCCGGGGGAGCAGGATTGCATAGATAAAAACCATTGCGGGGAGCACGGCGCCGGCCAGATATAGGACGAATGTCAGGGCGGCACCGGGCAGGAGCTGATTCAGGGGCAAGCCGAGGCTGGCTGGCTGCAGTGCATAGATCTGGAAACAGGTCTCCAGTGCCAGAACCACGATGATCACCAGGAAATCGTTCCTCGGTGCCGTGGACTTCAATCCCAAGGCGGTGGCGGAGTAGCTGCGCCGGAAATACAGCAGTGGGATGACGGCGTAAACCATCAGGTTGTATCCCGCCCAGGTCAGCACCTCTGCGACAGCCAGCTGGTCATGTGTTCCGAAGATGGTTCCGGCGAGGTGGAGGCCGAAAGGGTGCCAGCCATAGGCCCCCGGCAGAAAGTACCCGCCCGCCAGGCCGGCGAGCCCGTAACTCAGCAGGCCAAGGGTCTCCCGCAGCGCCTGCCGGCGTTCAGGTGCCCGGGCTGTGAGCTGCGGGTCGGGGCGGCGGCGCGTCAGCAGGTACACCACTCCCATCAGCAGCAGGATTTGTGCCAGGGCGAGGTTGACCTCGGCCAGGATCTGCAGGCTTGACTGTCCGGCACGCGCTGGCCAGTCAAACGGCAGATTCGACGGGGACGTTAGGGCAACCCACAGGTTGGCTGCGAACCAGCCTGCGGCCGCCATCCACAACCACCGGGACCGCAGAAGGCGGGTGGGTCTCCTTTCCGTCGAGTCAGCCGTATCGGATGCCGCGAGCCGCGGGGACCCTGCGGTCCCGGCTTTCGTGCCGGGGGAATTCTCTTCTGTGCCCGAACTCATCGCTCCTCCATTCAGCGAGGATTTAGCACGCTTGTGATACAAACCACGTTAGCACGACTGTGTTATAAAAGATCCATGCCTAAGGTCGTCGATCGGGATCAACGTCGTCTGGAGCTGGCCCGGGCGGCTTGGCGGGTCATCCGGCGCGACGGCGTCGAGCGCGCCTCCGTCCGGGAGGTGGCACGGGAAGCCGGCCTCTCCACCGGATCGCTGCGGCATTATTTCGGCACCCAGGCGGAGCTGCTGATCTTTGCCATGCGCAACGTTATGGAACAGGTTGAACGCAGGGTTGCCGCTGTCCAGCGTCCGAGCGATCCACTGGCGGCCGCAAAACTGGTGCTCGCGGAGCTGTTGCCCCTGGATGACGAACGGCGGGGAGAGAACGAGGTCTGGGTGGCCTTTATGGCGCGCGCGATGGTGGATTCTCCGCTTGGCTCATTGCGTGACGAAGCCTACGACCGGCTCCGGGAAGCGTGCGCCCGGTGGGTGTCAGCAGTGCTTCCCGGCGGCAGCCAGGCTGAGCTGCAGCTCGAATCAGAACGTCTGTTTGCCCTGATTGATGGGCTGGCACTCCACGCGGCCATGCGTCCTGCCAGTGCCACTTCCGCACGCCTGTCCGCAGTATTGGACCATCACCTGGAACAGCTTGCGGGCCGTCAGCACTGATCCGCCTTGTGGTCCCCGGGGCTCCCCGCCATTCAGTGGCGGTGCCCGCTTTCCGGGACCCCGGTTTTTGGGCGCTCTTCGATGCCGCCCGGAGGTGCGCCCTGGCTGCCGCCCTCATCCTGCCCAGCACCACCGGGTTCCGGGCCCTTGACGGCGAACTGTCCCATCAAACCCTGATCCTCATGGAGCAGGAGATGGCAGTGGAACATGTACGGGGAGTCTGAATCGGCATAGTCCTCGAACCGCATGATGAGCCGGTAGGTGCGGTTCGGCTCCAGATACACGGTGTCCTTGCGTCCCCGCAGTTCCGGTGGAGGGGCGGCGCCGTCGATGTCCAGCACCTGGAACTGGACGTCGTGCACGTGCCAGTTGTGCGGAACACCATGGGTGTTGGTGACCTCCCAGATCTCCGTACTGCCGAGTTCCGGGGAGGCGTCGATCCGGTCCATATCCATGCTGCGTCCGTTGATCTGCCGGTCCTGGACCTCAAAGCTGCGGGTGGCGGTGGCCTCGGAGGCAACCGGCCCCGCTGCGTCATCGCCCAGGTGCCCGGGCAGTGGAGGTGATGCCTGGAGCTGGTCCGCAGCGCGCAGCAACAGGACATCGAACCGGTCGCGGGCACCGAAGGCGGAGGGCACCAGGACATCGCCGAGGTCGGGCGGGAAGGACGCCAGCATGGTCTCCTCGCCCGGGACCATGGGAACGACGATCTCGGCGCGCTCGCCGGGGGAGAGCCGCACCCGGGTGGTCTCAAGCGGTGCAGGGAGCAGGCCGCCGTCGGTGGCAATCTGGTCGAAGCGCCTGTCGTCGTCGAAACCAAAGTCATAGGTGCGGGCAGTTGAACCGTTGAGCAGCCGCAGGCGCACAAGCTCAGTGCCACCTCCTGTACCGCTCCGGCGACGCCGTTGGCCAGGACGGTGGTGCCAAGCAGCCCCAGCTCGTTTCCCTGGGAATCCTCGATTAGTCCGCCCCGCTGTCGAAGCGCTTGTCCTGGACGATGACGGGAATATCGTCCTTTCCGTAGTCCTTGGGCAGTTCCAGCTGCCGGGACCGCGCATCGTCGAGAATGAACATTCCGGCCAGCCCGCGGTAGACGTGCTTTTCCGTCTGGCCATGCGGATGCGGGTGGTACCAGAGCGTTGCTGCCTGCTGGTCGATCCGCCATTCCGGCCGCCACGACTCTCCGGGCGGCACGGGCTGGTGCGGACCCCCGTCCATGACGGCGGGCAGATGCATTCCGTGCCAGTGCACGGTGGTTGGTTCGGCCAGGGAGTTCCGGACCTCGACGGCGACCTGCTCGCCTTCCTCAGCACGGAGCGTGGGTCCCAGAACATCGCCGTTGAACCCCCATGTTGGGGTCCGCGCTCCTGGGATGAGCTCGCTGGAGCCCTCCCGGGCATCCAGCTGGAACACCCGGGTGCCGTCGACTACCTTTGACTCCGCGAGCGGCGGAATGGGCAACCGGCGGTCGAAGGGAAACCTGGTCTGTTCCATGGGCTCCGTGGCCGGTACACACCCGGAGACGGCAAAGAGGGCCAGTATCGCTGCCGTCAGGATGCGCCGTAGTGCGGTGCAGTGCGTCCGGCGGGAATGGTGCAGGGAGCTGAGCGTAGCGTCCATGCCCAAAACGTAGGCCGGTGCCTCCCGGTTTGAAGTGGTGCCTGAATCGACTTTCGGGTCGCTTCAGTGCGACTCCCGCCGTCGGCCCTGCCAGGCGGGCCCGCCACCGGGCGGGGAAGACAGCCAACCGCGGCAGGCAGCACAGCGTCCCGGCCAACGAGCCGGCGCAGTAGCGCGCCTCGCCGTTCCCCGGATCCATGATCGGCCCAAGTCAGCCGCCTTTGGCGGGTAACGGGGAGTCCGGTGGGTACAGCGCATGGCTGGGCGGAAATCCCCTGTGCCGCAGACGCCCCATAGCAGGTAGGCTAAGACAGCCGGTAAGGCACGAACGGTAAGCGAGTGTACACATGGCCAGCCGCCGCAATGGCGGCATGGCCGGTTCTTTTTGGGGAGGAAACACCATGGCGGGCGAGGAATACAACGCCGCACAAGCGGATGATCAGCGTGGCTTCAGTGCGGAGGACACGACGTCGATCAGCCTTCCGCCTATCTCTGATGCCGCGTCCATCGAGCCGAAGCTCAGCGCTGACGAGCGCGCCGCCGTCGCGGCGCTGCCGGCCGGTTCTGCCCTGCTGATCGCGCACTCCGGCCCGAACTCCGGGGCACGTTTCCTGCTGGACCAGGACGTGACCACGGCCGGGCGCCACCCCAACGCGGATGTCTTCCTGGATGACGTCACCGTCTCCCGCAAGCACGTTGAGTTCCGCCGCACCCCCGAGGGGTTCCGCGTGGTGGATTCAATGAGCCTCAACGGAACCTACGTCAACAACGACCGCGTCGACAACCTGCTGCTGCGCACCGGCAACGAAGTGCAGATTGGCAAGTTCCGGCTCACCTTCTACGCTGCCCGTCCGGCTGCCGGCACGGCTTAAAGGCGGACGCGGATGCCAGGACCAGATGCTGCGCGGCGGGCCATCGGCTCTGCCGCGGAGCGTTCGCGCCCGCGGGTACTGAACATCGGGCAGGTCCTGGCGGACCTGAGCACCGAGTTTCCAGGCATCAGCGCCTCCAAGATCAGGTTCCTGGAGGAAAAGGGCCTGGTCTCGCCGCAGCGCACCGCTGCCGGCTACCGGAAGTACACCTCGCAGGACGTTGAGCGGCTGCGGTTCGTCCTGGCACTGCAGCGCGACCAGTACCTGCCGCTGAAGGTCATCAAGGACTACCTTGACGCAGTGGACCGGGGAGAACGCCCCGAATCCCTGCCCGGCGGCATCAGCCTGGCGCCTCGCGCCGTCTCCGACCAGCTGGCGGAGGAACTGGCTGCCCGCTCCCGGGCACGCCTGCTTTCCTTCGATGAACTGGTCGCGGAGTCCGGTGCTTCTGCGGAGCTGGTCCGCAGCCTCATCAGCTTCGGTCTTATCAGTGCACCCGCCCAGCAGTATGATGAACACGCCCTGAAGGTCGCCAAGGCCTGCCGCCAGCTCGAAGCCCACGGCATTGAACCGCGGCACCTGCGGCCCTTCCGGGCGGCAGCGGACCGGGAAATTGGACTGGTGGAACGGGCCATTGCACCCGTTGCCTCACGACGGGACGTTGCCTCGCAGGCACGGGCTGCCGAAACTGCCCGGGAGATCAGCGACCTCTGCCTCAGCCTGCACAGTGCCCTGGTCCACGGACAAATAGCCCGGATGGAGAGCTGACGCAGATGCAGGAAGTCGAAGTGGTGGGAGTTCGGATCGAACTGCCCTCCAATCAGCCCCTGGTCCTGCTCAAGGAAGCCGAGGGGGAGCGGCACCTGCCGATCTGGATCGGCGCCCCGGAAGCCAGTGCCATCGCCTTCGTTCAGCAGGGGATCGTTCCGCCGCGTCCCATGACCCATGACCTGATGGTCAGCGTCATCAAGGCCCTGGGCCGCCGGGTCACCGAAGTCCGCCTGGTTTCCGTGGAAGACACCGTCTTCCACGCGGAACTGGTATTCGACGACGGCACCCGGGTGGGCTCACGGGCCTCCGACGCGATCGCGGTCGCGCTGCGTGTGCCGTGCCCGATCATGTGCGCCGAGACCGTCCTGGAAGACGCAGGTGTCCGCATCACGGAGTCGGACGCCGAGGACGATGAAGACGAGGCAGAGAACGCAGAGCAGGAACTGCGTCAGTTCCGGGAGTTCCTCGCCGACGTTGAGCCCGAGGATTTTGAGCGCTGACGGATTCGACACGCTCCAAAAAAACCGGCCGCATCTTTGACCTTGCCTGCGCACGGATCTAACGTCGAAGCATAGAGTTCCCATTGCGCCAATCGGTTACCGGAGACACACTAGTGAGACCGCCTGCATACGTGCCGGCAGGAACCATGTTCAGGCACACGCTGACGGTTCCACCCTCACCGGCAGCCGGGCGGCTACAGACTTCGCGGGGACCGTTACTAGGAGGAACAGTGAGTCCGAAAGGCGATGCCGGCGAACACCGCGCCGTAGCACCCGGAAAGGTTCTGCCGCCAAGTGCCCAGGGACTGCTGTTCACCGAAGACCTGCCCGTCCTGGATGAAGACGCAGGCTACCGGGGTCCCACTGCCTGCAAGGCTGCCGGGATCACCTACCGCCAGCTCGACTACTGGGCCCGCACCGGACTGGTGGAGCCCGCCGTCCGCGGCGCCTCGGGTTCCGGCACACAGCGCCTGTACAGTTTCCGGGACATCCTCGTCCTGAAGGTCGTCAAGCGTCTCCTGGACACCGGAGTCTCGCTGCAGCAGATCCGCACCGCCGTGGAGCACCTGCGCGAACGCGGTGTTGAGGACCTCGCCCAGATCACCCTGATGAGCGACGGCGCCAGCGTGTACGAATGCACTTCCGCTGATGAGGTCATTGACCTTGTTCAGGGCGGACAGGGTGTGTTCGGCATCGCCGTCGGCCGCGTATGGCGCGAGGTTGAAGGCAGCCTTGCCCAGCTCCCGAGCGAGCACGCAGATGACCACTCCTACCCGGAGGATGAGCTCAGCCGCCGCCGCGCAGCACGTAAGATCAGCTAGGCTCCACACAGACTTAAGCGAAAGGCCGCTTCCCCTTCCGGGGATGCGGCCTTTCGCTTTTCCGAAGTCCTAGCCGGCTGGACGGCGCATTCCACGGTTACGCACGCTGCCGGTCTGCACCAGGTTCTTCAGCAGGGCATCAAAGGAGCCGGCGGCCTGCTTCGCCGAATCGCCCGGCCAGTGGTGCACGGAGTGTGCTGCGCCCTGAATCTGCTGCCAGTTGGCGTGCTCGGCAATGTTCGGCTCCATCAAAAGGTCACCGAACATCTGCTTCATCTCGGCCAGCCGGAACGTGTGTTCGTTCGAGGTGGGGCGGACCCGGTTGGCCACGATGCCGGCCGGTGCAAGGTTGGGTGCGAACTCCTGGCGGAACAGGTCCAGTGCACGCATGGTGCGTTCGGTGCCGGCAACGGAGAAAAGACCCGGCTCGGCGACCAGCAGCACCCGGTTGCTGGCGCTCCACGCCATCCGGGTCAGCCCGTTCAGCGACGGCGGGCAGTCAATCAGCACCAGGCCGTAGCCGCTGACCTTGCCCAGCAGGGTGGACAGCCGGCGCAGGTCCCGCTTGCCCAGATCGGGGCGGTCGTAAATGCCGGAGTAGGCCGACCCCATGGCGACGTCGAGCACCGGACGGCGAAGCGGATCACTGCCGGGCTGCTTGCGGGCCGTCTCAACCCAGCCGCTGGGGACCACATTGGCGGCCAGATCGGCGCGCCGGGCGCTGCGCAGCATGTCTCCGATGCCCAGATTGTCCCCGGGGGAGACCGCCAGGCCCGTGGTGGCATCGGCATGCGGATCCAGATCCACTACGAGGGTAGGGATGCCGGCAGCCAGAGCGGCTGATGCCAGACCAAGCGTCACCGAAGTCTTGCCGACGCCGCCCTTCAGGCTGCTGATGCTCACTACTTGCACTTGTTGAACCAATACCTAACGTGTCGGGGGATCACGGGCGCCGGGTCCGTGCCAGGGAACCGTAATCATTCTATGTGACGCAACCCGACGGTCCCGGCAAGTGGGAGTTTGCGCATCAGCGCCGGACCCTGAATTATGCTCGGTGTGATCTGTCTTACGTACGCTTGCTGTTTATGCAGGCCATACCCAGACTGAAAACCGAGCCACACGGTCCGTTCCACCACGCAACGATGCAGGAGTGTAATGTTCTCGAAGATCCTGGTAGCCAACCGCGGCGAAATTGCCATCCGCGCTTTTCGCGCCGCCTACGAACTAGGCGCCAAGACAGTCGCCGTCTTTCCGCACGAGGACCGCAACTCCATCCACCGGCAGAAGGCTGACGAGGCCTACCTGATCGGAAGCGAAGGGCACCCGGTCCGCGCTTACCTGGACGTGGAGGAAATCATCCGCGTGGCAAGGGAATCCGGCGCCGACGCGATTTACCCGGGCTACGGTTTCCTTTCCGAGAACCCGCAGCTGGCACGCGCTGCCAAGGAAGCCGGCATCACGTTCATCGGCCCGGACGCCGACATCCTGGAACTCGCCGGCCACAAGGTCCATGCACTGAACGCTGCCCGGGAAGCCGGTATCCCCGTGCTGCGCTCGACGGCGCCCAGCGCCGACGCGGATGAGCTGCTGGCCGAGGCCGAGGAAATCGGCTTCCCCATCTTCGTGAAGGCCGTCGCCGGCGGCGGCGGACGCGGAATGCGGCGTGTGGACACCGCACGCGACCTGCCCGAAGCGCTGAAGGCCGCCATGCGCGAAGCAGACACCGCTTTCGGCGACCCCACGGTCTTCCTGGAGCAGGCAGTGCTGCGTCCCCGTCACATTGAGGTGCAGATCCTGGCCGACAATGAGGGCAACGTCATCCACCTGTTCGAGCGTGACTGTTCCCTGCAGCGGCGGCACCAGAAGGTCATCGAGATCGCCCCGGCGCCGAACCTGGATGAGAACATCCGCCAGGCGCTCTACCGCGACGCCGTCACGTTCGCCAAGTCCCTGAACTACGTCAACGCCGGAACCGTGGAGTTCCTCGTGGACACAGTAGGCGAGCGCGCCGGTCAGCACGTGTTCATCGAAATGAACCCGCGTATCCAGGTTGAGCACACCGTGACCGAAGAAATCACCGACGTTGACCTGGTCCAGTCACAGATGCGGATTGCCGCAGGCGAGAATCTGGCCGACCTGGGACTGGTTCAGGACGAACTGCAGATCCGCGGAGCTGCCCTGCAGTGCCGGATCACCACCGAAGACCCCGCCAACGGCTTCCGCCCCGACGTTGGAAAGATCAGTGCCTACCGTTCCGCCGGCGGCGCAGGCGTGCGCCTGGACGGCGGCACCGTCTACGCCGGCGCGGACATCAGCCCGCACTTCGACTCCATGCTGGTCAAGCTCACCTGCCGCGGCCGCAACTACCCTGCCGCCGTCAACCGCGCACGGCGCGCACTGGCGGAGTTCCGCATCCGGGGTGTCTCCAGCAACATCTCCTTCCTGCAGGCGGTCCTGGAGGATCCCGATTTTGTGGCGGGCGACGTCGCGACCTCCTTCATTGAGGAACGTCCGGAACTGCTGAACGCCCGCGGCCCGGCTGACCGCGGTACCAAGCTGCTGAGCTGGCTGGCGGACGTCACGGTCCACAAGCCCAACGGCGAGCTGCCTGCCCACATCGACCCGAGGGAGAAGCTGCCCACGGACCTTCCCGAGCCCAAGCCCGGATCCCGCCAGCGGCTCCAGGAACTCGGCCCCGAGAAGTTCGCTGCTGCGCTGCGGGCCCAGCAGGCACTGGCCGTCACGGACACCACCTTCCGCGACGCACACCAGTCCCTGCTGGCGACCCGCGTGCGTACCCGCGACCTGGTGGGCGCTGCTCCGGCGGTTGCTGCCCTGACACCGGAGCTGCTCTCCGTGGAAGCCTGGGGCGGCGCCACCTACGACGTCGCACTGCGTTTCCTGGGTGAGGACCCCTGGGAACGGCTGGACGCGCTTCGCCAGGCACTGCCGAACGTGTGCATCCAGATGCTGCTCCGCGGCCGCAACACGGTGGGTTACACGCCCTACCCCACGGAAGTCACTGACGCCTTTGTTGAAGAGGCCGCAGCCGCCGGCGTCGATATCTTCCGTATCTTCGACGCCCTGAACGACGTCAGCCAGATGGCCCCGGCCATCGAAGCGGTCCGCCGCACCGGTACGGCCGTCGCAGAGGTGGCACTTTGCTACACCGCGGACATGCTTGATCCGCAGGAGAAGCTCTACACCCTGGACTACTACCTGGACCTCGCCCAGAAGATGGTCGACGCCGGGGCGCACATCCTGGCCATCAAGGACATGGCAGGCCTGCTGCGTCCCGCCGCTGCCGCCAAGCTGGTCGCAGCGCTGCGCGAACGCTTCGACCTGCCGGTGCACCTGCACACCCATGACACCGCCGGCGGCCAGCTCGCAACGCTGCTCGCAGCCGCGGAAGCGGGCGTGGATGCAGTGGACGTGGCCAGCGCAACCCTGGCCGGTACCACCAGCCAGCCCTCGGCGTCGTCACTGGTGGCAGCACTTGCCCACACCGAGCGGGACACCGGCCTGGACCTGGCCGCCGTCAGCTCGCTCGAACCGTACTGGGAAGCCGTCCGCCGCGTCTACGCGCCCTTTGAGTCCGGCCTTGCCGGCCCCACCGGGCGTGTCTACCGGCACGAGATTCCCGGCGGCCAGCTCTCCAACCTGCGCCAGCAGGCCATCGCGCTGGGCCTGGGGGAGCGCTTCGAGGCAATCGAGGACATGTACACCGCAGCGGACCGGATACTGGGCCGCCTGGTGAAGGTCACGCCGTCCTCCAAGGTGGTCGGAGACCTGGCGCTGCAGCTTGTAGGCAGCAACGTGGCACCGGATGACTTCGAAGAGAACCCGCAGAACTATGACATCCCTGATTCCGTGATCGGGTTCCTCAGCGGCGAGCTCGGCGACCCGCCCGGCGGCTGGCCGGAACCGTTCCGCACCAAGGCGCTGCAGGGCCGCAAGCCCAAGCCCCGCCACGTGGAGCTGACAGACGTCGACGAACAGGGACTGCGCGGGGACTCCGCCACCCGCCGCGAAACGCTGAACCGGCTGCTGTTCGCCGGCCCGGCCCGCGAGTTCGCCACCACCCGGGAAACCTACGGCGACCTTTCCGTCCTGGACACCCGTGACTACCTGTTCGGACTGCGCCCGGGCGTGGAGCACGTGGTGGAACTGGAAAAGGGTGTCCGGCTGATCGCCACCCTGGAAGCAGTCTCGGAGCCTGACGAAAAGGGCATGCGCACCGTCATGACCACCCTGAACGGACAGATGCGTCCGGTCATGGTGCGCGACCGCAGCGTCACCACCGATGCCAAGGTTGCCGAGCGTGCCGATCCCGCACAGCCCGGACACGTTGCTGCCCCCTTCGCCGGTGCCGTCACCGTCACCGTCGAGGAAGGCGCACAGGTCGGTGCCGGAGAGACGGTGGCCACGATTGAAGCCATGAAGATGGAAGCCTCCATCACGGCACCGGTGGCCGGCACGGTCAAGCGCCTGGCTGTCAGCGGCGTGCAGCAGGTGGACGGCGGCGACCTGCTGGTGGTCATCGAGCCGGCGTAAGCCGGCGCAAAGACTGAATAGGCTGGGGGCCGGCGCCGATAGACTGGCAGAGTGACTCATTACGATCTCGCCATCATCGGCTCCGGCTCCGGCAATTCCCTTATTACCCCCGACTGGGATGACCGCAAGGTGGCCGTTATTGACGGCGGAACCTTCGGAGGGACCTGCCTGAACGTTGGCTGCATCCCCACCAAGATGTTTGTCTATCCGGCCCAGCTGGCAGCGTCGGCCGCCGAGGCCGGGCCGCTGGGAGTCGACCAGCGGGTGGAGAAAGTACGCTGGCGGGAGATCCGGGACCGGATTTTCGGCCGGATCGATGCCATCTCCGAAGGCGGGCGGCGCTACCGTGCCGAAGAGCTGGAGAATGTGACGCTCTACAGCGAATACGTCCGCTTCACCTCCCCGCACCGCCTTGAGACGGCCTCCGGCAAGGAGATCACCGCTGACCAGATTGTGGTCGCTGCAGGTTCCCGCCCCGTGCTGCCGGACATCCCGGGGATCGGCCTGCCCCAGGTGCATACCTCGGACACCGTCATGCGCGTGGATGACCTTCCCGGCCGTGTCCTGATCCTCGGCGGCGGCTACATCGCTGCGGAGTTTGGCTTTGTGTTCTCAGCCTTCGGGTCCAAGGTGACTATGGCCGTGCGCTCCGGGGCCCTGCTGCGGGCACAGGACGAAACCGTCTCCGAACGCTTCACCGCGGCGGCTTCGGAACAGTGGGATGTCCGCCTGAACACGCAGGTGCAGTCCCTGGCCGAGAACACTGACGGGTCCGTCCGTGCGGTCCTGAACGGTCCGGCGGGTCCCTCGGAGCTCGACATCGACCTCGTCCTGGTGGCCACCGGCAGGGTTCCGAACACGGACCGTCTGGACCCGGCCGCCGCAGGGCTGGACGTCGAACCTGACGGCCGTCTGGCCGTGGACGAATACCAGCGGGTGCTCAGCGGCGGAAAGCCCGTTCCCGGCCTCTGGGCACTGGGCGATGTAAGCGGTGCCGACCAGCTCAAGCACGTGGCAAACCTCGAAGCACGCACGGTGGCCCACAACCTGGTTCACCCCGATGAGCTGCAGACTTCTTCCCACCGGTTTGTGCCCTCAGCGGTATTCAGCCACCCGCAGATCGCCTCCGTCGGCCTGACCGAAGCCCAGGCCCGCGACTACGCCCTGGCCAACGGCGTCGAACTCGCCATGGCGGTCCAGGAATACGGCTCGACGGCGTACGGCTGGGCCATGGAGGACAGCACCGGATTCGTGAAGCTGCTTGCTGACAAGGCCACCGGCCAGCTGCTCGGCGCGCACATCATGGGCCATGAGGCGTCCATGCTGATCCAGCCCCTGATCCAGGCGATGGCCTTCGGACTCGATGCCAACACGATGGCACGGGGCCAGTACTGGATCCACCCGGCACTCACCGAAGTAGTGGAGAACGCCCTGCTGTCCCTGGGCGCCGATCCCCAGGACACGCAGCTTCGTCCCTAGAGCGCGTGAACGCAAAAGAGGCGGGAACCCCGGAAACGATCCAGGGCTCCCGCCTCTTTTGCCTGTCGGCTGGCCGGGAAGGTTAGACCTTCTGGCCTGAATAGATGTCCTCAACCACGTCGGAGAAGTCCTTGAGCACCTGGGCGCGCTTGATCTTCAGGGACGGCGTGAGATGGCCGCTGGATTCGGTGAAGTCCGTGGTGACCACGCGGAACACCTTGATGGCTTCGGCCTGGGACACGGCCTTGTTGGCGCGGTCCACCAGCGCCTGGAGCTCTTCCTGAAGCTGCTGGGACTGGGCAGCCTGGGCAACCGTCGTGGTCGCGGGCATACCGTGGCGTTCCAGCCAGCCGGGGAGTGCTTCCTCATCGATGGTGATCAGCGCCGAGATGAACGGACGCTGGTCGCCGACGACGACGCACTGGGAGACGATCGCATCCGCACGGATGGAGTCCTCCAGCATCGCCGGGATGACGTTCTTGCCGCTGGCCGTCACGATGATTTCCTTCTTGCGGCCGGTGATCTTCAGGAAGCCGTCGGAATCCAGCTGGCCGATGTCGCCGGTGCGGAACCAGCCGTCGGAGAAGTTCTCCTCGGTGAGGTCCGGGCGCTTGAAGTAGCCCTTCATCACGCTGATGCCCTTGGTGAGGATTTCGCCGTCATCCGCGATCTTGACCGCGTTGCCCGGCAGCGGTGCGCCGACGGTGCCGATCTTGATCAGCTGCGGGGTGTTCACACTGATCGGTGCGGTGGTTTCGGTGAGGCCATAGCCTTCCAGGACCATGACGCCGATTCCGTGGAAGAAGTGTCCCAGCCGGTCGCCCAGCGGGGCGCCGCCCGAAATTGCGTACTGCACCCGGCCGCCCATGGCGGTGCGGATCTTGGAGTAGAGCAGCTTGTCGAAGAGCGCGTGGCGCAGCTTCAGGCCCAGCGGCACCTTGCCGGCTTCGCTGGCCTTCGAGTACTCGATGGCAGTCTTGGCGCCGGCGTGGAAGATTTTGCCCTTGCCGCCGTCTTCGGCCTTGAGCATGGAGGAGTTGTAGACCTTCTCAAAGACACGGGGGACCACCAGCAGGAAGGTGGGCTTGTAGCTCTGCAGGTCCGGAAGGAGGTTCTTCACGTCCGGGGTGTGGGCCACAGTGGAGCCGGCAGCGACGGCCAGGACCGAGATGAACCGGGCGAAGACGTGTGCCAGCGGCAGGAACATGATGGTCTGGGCACCCTCCTTGGCAACCTCGGGCAGCGCTGCCGTGGAGTTACGGGAGAGGTTGACGAAGTTACCGTGGGTCAGCTCGCAGCCCTTGGGCTTTCCGGTGGTCCCGGAGGTGTAAATGATCGTCGCCGTGTCGGCCAGGTTCGCCGAGGACCGGCGGGCTTCAAGTTCTTCATCGGACACGGATACTCCGGCCTCACGGAGCTGGTCCAGTCCACCGCCGTCCATCTGCCACACGTTTTTCACTGCGGAGAGGTCCTCGTCCGCGCCGGCCTGGCGGACCACGTTTTCGTGGCGGGCTGCCTCAACGACGATGCCCACGGCCTCCGAGTCGCCAAGGATCCAGGCGACCTGGGCGGGGGAGGAAGTCTCGTACACCGGCACCGAGACGGCTCCGGCGAACCAGATGGCGAAGTCAACCAGCGTCCATTCGTAGCGGGTGCGGGCCATGATGCCCACTCGGTCGCCCTGTCCGATTCCGCTGGCGATCAGGCCTTTGGCAATACGGGAGACATCAGCAAGGAATTCGGTGGCGGAGATGTTCTGCCAGGTATCACCGGATGAGCGCACGGCGAAGAGGGCCGGATTGGACGGCTTGGCTGCCTGTTCCAGAAGCAGATCCGTAGTGTTCGTCTCAGGTGCGGATTCCACCAGGACTGGAACGCTGTATTCGCGCACGATAGCTCCTTTGATATCTGTTTGGACGGCGGGTTGCCCCTTAGCCTATAACCTAGATCACATTTTATACTGGCCGGTAACTTTCGAATGCATAACTCTTGCGTGTCCGGGGGTTGCCCTTTGCCTAGAATGGGTCTTTGATGCCTTCCCCTAACCCAGCTCCCGTCCCCCTTTCGCCTGCCGCGCGGTGGTCCCGCCGTCCCGCAGATCCGCTGCGCCCGCGGCGGCCGGTGAGGCTTTCCTCTCCGATGCGCCGGCGCGGCCTGGCGATCGGGATCGACATTGGAGGCACCAAGGTAGCCGCCGGACTGGTGGACGCCAGCGGCCGGGTGCTCGAAGTCCTCCGCCGGTCCACTCCGGGCCAGGACCCCCGCGAAGTTGAAAACGTGATTGTGGAACTGGTCCGCGAACTCTCCGCGCACAAGCACGTGTGGTCCGTGGGCATCGGCGCTGCCGGGTGGATGGACCTTGCCGGCAGCACGGTGTTGTTCAGCCCCCATCTGGCCTGGCGCAACGAGCCGCTGCAGGAGAACCTGGAGCGGCTGCTGCGCCGCCGCGTGTATCTGGCGAACGACGCCGACGGCGCTGCCTGGGCGGAATGGCGCTTCGGAGCAGGCAGGGGAGAGAGCAGGCTTGTCTGCATTACCCTCGGCACCGGGATCGGCGGTGCCATGATCATGGACGGCCGTCTGGAACGCGGGCGCTTTGGGGTGGCCGGCGAGTTCGGGCACCAGATCATCATGCCGCAGGGCCAGCGCTGCGAGTGCGGCAACCGCGGTTGCTGGGAACAGTATGCCTCCGGCAATGCACTGGGGCGCGAAGCCCGCGAGCTCGCGGCAGCGAACTCGCCCGTGGCCCAGGAGATCCTGCGGAGCGTCCAGGGGAACATTCCGGATATCACCGGAGCCGTGGTTACCCGGCTGGCCCTTGAAGGGGACCGCACCGCCATTGAACTGGTCGGCGAGGTGGGCGAGTGGCTGGGCCTGGGATTGTCCAACCTTGCTGCGGCACTTGATCCGGGGATGTTCGTGATTGGCGGCGGACTCAGCGACGCCGGCGAACTGCTCCTGGAGCCGGCCCGGCGTGCCTACTCCCGCAACCTCACGGGCCGCGGCTTCCGGCCGGAAGCCCGGATCGAGAAAGCCGCTCTGGGGCCGGCAGCCGGACTCATCGGCGCAGCGGATCTTTCCCGGGTGGCTGCCCGGCGCTGAAGGAGTGCTGCGGCTAGACCGCAGCGCCGTCGTCGCCCTCATCCCTGGACTGGGGGAGTCGGAACAGCAGATAGCCGGCGCAGGTGACGAAGATGGCCACGATGCCCAGTACCACCGGCATCGGCGCGCCGCGCCAGAACATCGCAAAGAGCAGCAGCAGCAGCGGACCGCCCGCTGCGCCCAGCCATGCCAGGATCACCAGCGGTTCGCCGCTGCCCAGCGGCGGCGGTTCTTCGGGTATGAACGAGCCGTCGGACTCGTCTTCCTCGGGACTGTAGTCACGGGGACCGGGCCCGGCAGGGGGCTGCGGCCCGCGGCGCAGCGGCTGGTTTTCGAAGATGGCGCGGGTGCGGTCAGCGGCGGACAGCGGCCCTGCCGCCGGCGGACCGGCGGGCCCGGGTGCCGTATATGGGCCCTGGCCGCCTTCATCCTGGGTGGACGGGGCCGGGGGATGCTGCCGGGGATCGGCCTCGGACGTTTCCTGGAGCCGCGCCACCAGGTCCAGCCAGGCAGCCTCGTCGGTGGATTCGTTGCGGTCCGGTTCGCGGTCACTCATGCTGTGGCACCTGCACTCACCCGTTGGATGAACTCGTGGGAACGGTCAAAGATCAGCTGTGCGTCATGGTCCATGGTGGCCACATGGTAGCTGTTTGTCAGCGGGACCACCTCCAGCTCGGTGCTGCCCACCAGCCGGCGGAGCAGATCCATGCTTGATTCGGGAACCACCGGGTCCACCGTGGAGCGGAAGGCGATGACCGGTGCCTTGACCAGGGGCAGGTGCGCCGCAGTGTCCTGGAAGAGCTTCAGCAGCTGCGCAACGGCTCCGACGGGCGTGCGGGAGTACGCGCCTTCGTCCTGCCCCGGCAGCCGGATATTGTTGCCGATAGCGGGAACAGAGGGCATAACGTACTTGAGCAAATGAGCGTAGCGGGCCCGCGGATCCGCGACCGTCAGGCCCGGATTCACGACGGCGACCCCGGCCACAGGCTGCCGGGCTGCCAGGCGCAGGGCGAGTGCTCCGCCCATGGACAGGCCGGCGGCCACCACGTTCTCTGTCCGGGCGGCCAGCTCGGTGTAGGCGTCTTCGTAGCCCTGGTACCAGCGCTGCCACGGCGTGCGGGCGAGTTCCTGCCAGGTTGTGCCGTGTCCCGGAAGCAGCGGCAGGCTGACCGCATACCCGGCGTCGGCAAGATACCGGGCCCAGCCCAGCATGCTCACGGTGGAACCGGTGAACCCGTGACTGAGCAGCACGCCGGTCGATGCGTTTGGGCCTTCTCCGGCGCTTGAAAACGGTGCCGGGCCCCCAGGGGAAGTCATGACTCTATGGTTGCATTAGGCGGGCGATTTTCCACCCCGCGGGAAACAAAGTCGGCTGTGTTCGCCGGGGCAGAAATTCTACGCTGCCGCCGGGGCGCTTACAGTAGTAGTAAGGGGAGCCAAACGGGTTCCTCTTATTGTCTTGAATTGTCTTGTCCGGACGGGAGAGCTGGCCGCGTGTTCTATTGGGTGATGAAGACGATTTTCATCGGACCGGTGGTGAACCTCCTGTTCAGGCCGTGGGTCAAGGGCATGGATAATGTTCCCGCCACTGGGCCGGCGATCCTCGTCAGCAACCATCTCTCGTTCTCGGATTCAATCTTCCTGCCGCTGGCCGTGCCGCGGCCGGTGAGCTTCCTTGCCAAGTCCGAGTACTTCACCGGGCGGGGGATTAAGGGCAAGCTCACCGCTGCGTTTTTCCGCCTGACCAACCAGCTGCCCATTGACCGCTCCGGCGGTGCTGCCTCCGAGGCCGCGCTCCGTGCCGGGGTGAAGGTGCTGGAAGGCGGCAACCTGCTCGGTATCTACCCGGAGGGAACCCGCAGCCCTGACGGCCGCCTCTACCGCGGCAAGACGGGCGTGGCGAAGATGGCGCTGCAGACCGGCGTCCCCGTTATTCCGGTCGCCATGATCGGGACGGACAAGGTCCAGCCCATCGGGCGCAGGATCCCGAACATCCGCCGCATCGGGATCATCGTCGGGGAACCCCTGGATTTCTCCCGCTACGCAGGCATGGAAAATGACCGCTTTGTACAGCGGTCCGTGACTGACGAGATCATGTACGAACTCATGCGCCTCTCCGGGCAGGAGTATGTGGACGTCTACGCCAGCACGGTCAAGGACAAGATGGCGGCGGCACGCAAGGCGTCCAAGACAGCTGAAGCACGCAGCGCAGCCGTCCGGGCACCCCATGCCGGGACTCCCGAACCCGGAGTCGGACCGGGAGCAGGCCGCCGGAACAGCACCAAGGAACCCGGTGAGGTCACCGTCATCGGTGCCCCGGACCATGCCGTGCAGAAAAACGGTGCAGCCCAGGAGGACCCTGCCGTGCAGGATTCCCGCCATACCGGCGGCAAGGCAGCCGGCGGAGCACAGGAGACCCAGCGCGGCGCCTGAAATATGGCCGGAGGCAAACTGCGTAACAGGACACATTGGATCGCTGCCTTTGCGCGCCGGGAAGTAGGGTTAAGACGTGACCCAAAAACCTGCTGACCTAGATCCCAGTTTCCCGCCGTCCTCCGGAGCCGCCGTGTATCCCGGACTGGATGATTGGCGGTCGCTGCCGATTTCCCAGCAGCCCACCTGGCACGAGGACCCCGGATACGCTGCCGCCGTGGCAGAGCTGTCCATGGTTCCGCCGCTGGTGTTTGCCGGTGAAGTCGACATCCTGCGCGACCGCCTCGCCCAGGCTGCCCAGGGAAAGGCCTTCCTGCTGCAGGGAGGGGACTGCGCGGAAACCTTTGAGGCTGCGACTGCAGACAAGATCAGTGCCCGTGTCCGCACCATCCTGCAGATGTCCGTTGTGCTCACCTACGGTGCGTCCCTTCCGGTGATCAAGATGGGGCGCATGGCCGGCCAGTTCGCCAAGCCCCGGTCCTCCAATGATGAGACGCGCAACGGCGTGACGCTGCCGGCCTACCGCGGCGACATGGTCAACGGCTTCGAGTTCACCGAGGAGTCCCGCCGGCACGATCCCGCCCGCATGGTCCGCGCCTACCACACCTCGGCGTCCACGCTGAACCTGATCCGTGCCTTCACCCAGGGCGGCTTTGCCGACCTTCGCCTGGTCCACCACTGGAACCGCGGCTTTACCGCAAACCCGGCGCATTCCCGCTACGAATCCCTGGCCAGGGACATCGACCGCGCCGTGCGTTTTATGGACGTCTGCGGCGCCGACTTTGAAGCGCTGAAGCGCGTGGAGTTCTTCGCCAGCCACGAAGCCCTGCTGCTGGATTACGAACGCGCCCTGACCCGCATCGATTCACGCACCGGGAAGCCGTACGACACGTCCGCGCACTTCCTGTGGATTGGCGAGCGGACGCGTGACCTCGACTCCGCGCACGTCGACTTCCTGTCCCGCGTCCGCAACCCGATCGGAGTGAAGCTGGGCCCGAACAGCACCGCGGAAGACGCCCTGGCCCTGATCGAGAAGCTGGACCCGAACCGCGAACCGGGACGCCTGACCTTCATCACGCGCATGGGTGCCAAGAACATCCGCGAGAAGCTGCCCACGCTCGTGGAGAAAGTCACGGCTTCCGGCGCCCAGGTCCTCTGGGTTACTGACCCGATGCACGGCAACACCGTCACGTCCCCGAACGGTTACAAGACGCGCAATTTCGACGACGTCATGGACGAGGTCCGCGGCTTCTTCGAAGTCCACAATGAGCTGGGCACTTTCCCCGGCGGTCTGCACGTGGAAATGACCGGCGACGACGTCTCCGAATGCCTGGGCGGAGCCGACCCGGTGGACCAGGAAGCGTTCGTGGAAGGCTACGAATCAGTCTGTGATCCGCGCCTGAACCACATGCAGTCCCTCGAGATGGCCTTCCTGGTAGCCGGAGCCCTGGCCGAGAAGAACTGATTTCAAGCTGTGCTGCGGGCCGGGAATCCGGTCCGCAGCACAGAAAAGTCCGGGCGTTTTGTCCGGCCGGTGCCTAGACCACGGTCAGGGTAATGACGGACCCTTCGGGTGCCGTTCCTCCGGCGGGATCCTGTGCGCGGACCGTGCCGAAGAACCCGCCGAGGATTTCGTTGACCTCTACCCGGAAGCCGAGCTGTTCGAGCTCCTGCCGCGCGGTGTCTGCCTGCTTGCCGACGTAGCTGGGAACCTGGACCATGCGCGGTCCGTCGGAGATGGTCAAGGTCACCGTTCCGCCGCGTTCCAGCAGCCCGGAAGCCGGGTTCTGAGCGGCTACGGAGCCCTTGGGAATGTCGGTGCTGTTGATGCGCTCGGAGGAGACGGAGGCCTCCAGTCCGGCCGCCTCGATCAGCCTCACCGCTTCCTCTTCGGTTTTTCCTGCCACAGCGGGTACTTCCACGGGGGCCGGCCCCTTGGAGACAGTCAGGTCCACGGGGGTGCCCCGGCGCAGGTCGGCGTCGGGGGACGGAACCTGTGCCAGTACCTGGCCGGCAGGAACGTCTTCGCTGAATTCCTCGGTGACGGTGCCCGTGGCGAGGCCGGCCTCGGAGAGCTTCTCCTCGGCGTCTTCGAGGGACCGCTGGATAACGTTCGGAACGCTGAACAGCTCCGGACCGCGTGAGACCAGCAGTGTCACGGGCTGAAACCGGCGGATCTGCTGGGCCGCAGCAGGCTCGGTTCCCACCACCAGACCGGCGGCTACCACTTCGTCGTACACCTCGTTGGTGGTGTATCTCAGCCCGTCTTCACTCAGGCGGTTTCCGGCTGCTTCAACAGAGGTGTTGCTGACCTCCGGAATCGACACCAGGGCACCCGGGCCGGCGCCGAAGAACCAGCCGGCGAAGGCGGCCGCTGCAATCAGCAGGGTGAGCAGGAGTCCCAGCAGTACACCCCGCCGGCGCGGGCGTCCTGAGCGCAGTGAAACTTCCGGTCGCTGTGCTGCCCGGTTCGCTTCCTTTTGGCTGGCCTTGAAGTCCCGCCGTGCCTGCCGGCGTCCGGCGCGTGCGGAGAGTTCCGGATAATCACCGTCATTCCCGGTGTCCGCGTCGTCGTAGCTGCCGGGCGCGTACTCCGGGGGGTTCTGGGCCCGTCCCAGCACGGTAGTGGCGTTCTCGGTGCGGGCCAGAACCTCGGTGGCGTTGGGCTCGGCGCGGCTGATTACCTCAGTGGCGCCGGAGGGCGGCGCAATGACCGTGGTCCGTTCTCCGCGGCCGGACGGCGGCTGCGGCGGAGTTCCCGGGGCATGGAAGTCCAGCTGTTCGTCGGAGAGGGAAGTGCGGATGTGCCGCAGTTCCCCCAGCAGGGCCCGGCCGTCCACCGGGCGGTCTTCGGGATCCTGGGAAGTGCACCACAGAACCAGTTCGTCGAGGTCCTCGGCCAGTCCGGGGCATGCGGCGGAAGGAGTGGGCACGGAAGAATGCACGTGGGCAAAAGCCACCTGGATAGGAACCTCGCCGGTGAACGGCTGGGACCCGGTGAGCATTTCGTAGAGCATGATGCCGGCCGAGTAAATGTCGCTGCGTGCATCGGCCCCGGCGCCGGTGACCAGCTCAGGGGCAAGGTAGGCCACGGTGCCTACCAGGGTGCCGGTGTTGGTACTGGTGGTGACGGCCCGCGCCAGCCCAAAATCGGCGATCTTGATGGCACCGCTGCTGGCCAGCAGTACGTTCTCCGGTTTGACGTCGCGGTGCACCAGACCGGCCTCATGGGCGGCAGCGAGGCCGTCCACCACGGCGTCCATCATGGCCAGCGCCAGGCGCGGGGTGAGCCGGTGGCGTTCGTTCAGGACATCGCGCAGCGTGCGGCCGGGAACGTATTCCATCACCAGGTAGCTCAGCGATTCGGTGACGCCCTGGTCCAGGACGCCGACGACGTGCGGGTGCGAGAGCCGGGCCGCGGACTTCGCTTCGCGCTCGAACCGGTCCAGGAAGCCGCGGTCTGCCGCCAGGTGCGGGTAGAGCACCTTCAGGGCGACGTCGCGGTCCAGACGGGTGTCGGTGGCCAGATAGACGGTGGACATTCCGCCGCGGGCAATGCGGGAACGCACCAGGTAGCGGTTGTCTACCAGGGTCTCCAGAAGTGGGTCACTCACGGGCTCATGCACCCTTTGATCCTATAAGCGGAAACAGCAGGGAGGCGGATCGACACCCGATCCGCCTCCATGCTGACTTGTCCGTCGGCGGGCTAGAAGCCTGCGCGGTGGGCCAGGACAGAGGCCACGTAGGCCTTCGTGTCCGGGTACATGCCCTGGGTGGTCACTGAATACTGGCCCTGGTAGTAGGAGGCGATTGCGGTCTCCAGGTTCGGGCTGGTGCGTACCAGTGCGCGGATGATGGCGACGCCAGCGGTGACGTTGTCCTGCGGGTCCAGCAGGTTCAGCTGGCGGCCCACCAGGTCCGAGGCCCACTCGCCGGAGGACGGAATGACCTGCATGGTGCCGATTGCGTTTGCGGGGGAGACCGCACGCTGGTCAAAACCGGACTCCTGCAGGGCGAAGGCCTGGGCAAGGGCGGGATCAACGCCCATGGAACGGGCGGTGTCTGCCACCAGCTGCTGCATCTGCGCCCGCGAGGGCACTGCCATTGAGTTCAGGGCCTGCTTGTTCAGGTTGGCGTTCGCCACCACATGCCGCGGGTAGGTGTAGTGCAGGAACGTGCTGGGCACCAGGTCCGTCGGGGCGGCTGCCGGGGCGGCCGGAGCCGAAGACGCCGTCGTGACCGTCGCGGAGCCGCTGAGGGAGAGCTTCTGGCCGGGACGGATGATGGAGTTCATGCTGAGGCTGTTTGCATCCAGGACGGACTTCAGGCTCACTCCGTGGCGTGCGGCAATGGCGCCCAGGGTGTCGCCCGGCTTGACCGTGTAGGTTCCCGCCTGCGGCGCGGCAGGCGCCGCCGGTGCTGCAGCTGCAGGGGTGCTCGACGCCGTCGTCACACCCGTTCCGCTGCCCACGGAGAGCTTGTCACCGGGGTAGATCACCGAAGTCATGCTGAGGTTATTGGCCGCCAGGACGGAAGCGAGGCTGACGCCGTGCCTGGCCGCGATGGCGCCCAGGGTGTCACCCGGCTTGACCGTGTAGGTGCCGGCGGCAGGTGCCTGGGCAACCGGGGCTGAGGGGGCCTTGGCGGTGCCGGTGAGCTTGAGTTCCTTGCCCGCATAGATGACCGAGCTGGCGGAGAGGTTGTTGATCCGCAGCACTTCGTTCATGTCCAGCCCGTAGCGGGCCGCGATGGAGCTGACGGTGTCTCCGGGGACAATGCGGTGCGTTGCGGGAACGGCGGACTCGGCTGCGACGGTCGCGGGGACCTGGGCTGCCAGCTGGGAAGCAGGCACAACGGCACTGCCGGCGTTCTTCATGGCCTGCAGCGGAAGCTGCGGGAACAGGGCCTTGGCCGGAAGCTGCGGCACCGATGCCTGGGCAGGCTCGGCAAGTGCCAGAGAGGACATCATGACAGCCGGAATCGCCGCCGTAGTGACAGCGACGCTCAGTTTGCGGGGCATGCCGGCTGTCGCAGTTCGCGGCCTGGCAGGGGGCTGCACGGTCATACGGGTTGTTTCCTCATCTGTTGACGGTGCGGTTTGAGCCGCAGTCCGTGGGACAAAAAACAAGTAGTGATACGGGTGTTACACAAGTGATTAGTGTGACTTATGCGAATTTACACGAGAAAAGTCGGATGGCGATAGCCGGGCGTGAACATATAGAGCGAATTCCGCGGCCGAAAAGAGTGCCGAGTGGCCCTGATTGCCGCACCATGGCAATCTTGGAAGCGTGAATGAACTCGAGGAACTGGTTTCCGACTGGCTGACCCTGCCCGACGTGGCTGAAAAACTAGATGTAACAATCAGCAAGGTTCACAGCCTGCTGGAAGAACGCGCACTGCTTGCGGTCCGGCTCGGAGAGCGCAAAATCCGCAGCATCCCCGCAGCCTTTATTAATGACGGCGCAATCCTGGACAGCCTGAAGGGGACCATCTCGGTCCTCACCGATGCCGGCTTCTCCGACGAGGAGATGCTGCGCTGGCTGTTTACCGCTGACGAGACCCTCCCCGGACGTCCTGTGGACGCCCTGAAGGAAGGCCGCAAGACGGAAATCCGCCGCCGCGCACAGGCTCTGGCCTGGTAACTGCGCCCTAGGCAGTACGGGTCACGGCCGCATGGGCCAGTGATTCGAGCGCCGAGCGGGTCTGCTCATCCACCGCGAGTGCGGCGAGGGTGCTGAAGGCCTGCTCGGTGTGCTCCGCAATGAGGGCCTCCGTCGTTGCCAGCGCGCCGCTTTCCTGGATCGCGGACCGCAGCGAGGCCACGGCATCTTCGTCCAGGTCCGGGCGTCCAAGCTGCTCCGTGATTTCCTTTCGGACCGCAGCGGATCCGGAACTCAGCGCATAGGCAATGAGTACCGTGCGCTTGCCCTCGCGCAGATCATCCCCGGCCGGCTTGCCGGTGATCTCGGGATCCCCGAACACGCCCAGCACGTCGTCGCGCAGCTGGAAGGCCTCGCCAAGCGGCAGCGAGAAGGCCGAATAGGCCGCGAGGAGTTCCTCGCTGGCTCCGGCCAGGGCGCCGCCGATGGCCAGCGGGTGCTCAATGCTGTATTTGGCGGACTTGAAGCGGAGGATGTTCCGGGCCCGCACGACGGCGCGGTCCGGTTCGTGGCCCGGGCCAACCACCTCTTCCAGGATGTCCAGGTACTGGCCGGCCATAACCTCTGTCCGCATGCGGTTAAAGACCGCCCTCGCCCGGGTGTTGTAAGCGGCACGTTCGCCCACGGAGGTAAATGCTTCCTCGCTCAGCGCGAGGCAGAGGTCGCCGGCCAGGATCGCTGCGGATGACCCGAAGTGGCTGCCGTCCAGGAACCATTCGGCCTCGGCATGCCGGTTGCTGAAATGCCGGTGGACACTGGGTGCACCGCGACGGGTGTCGGAACGGTCAATGATGTCATCGTGGATCAGCGCTGCGCTCTGGAACAGTTCCAGCGCCAGTCCCGACCGGACGGCTGCCTCCCCGAGCACCTCGCCTCCGGCGCCCCGCCAGCCCCAGTAGTTCAGGAGCGCCCGCAGCCGTTTGCCGCCCTTGGCCAGGGAATGCACTGCGCCCAGCAGGGGCACGGACTCAGCCGAGACTTCCTCCAGGACCTCCCGCTGGCTGCCGAGGAACTGCTCAAGGTCAGCGGACAGGGCCGACCGGTAGGCGGCCTGTTCATCGGCCGCAGACGCAGCGGCCCTGCTGGTCTCCTTGTTTGCCTCCGGGGCAGCGGGTGCCTGGCTCATCAGCGTTCCTATTCTGCGGTCTCTGCGGTGCCGGGGAGCACGTTTGCCCCGACTGTATAGATTGAGCTGCCGTTCCGGGTAGTAACGGAGACGTTTGCGGTCTCCGTCTCGGAACCGGTAGTGCGGGCGAAGTCCTTGGCCGGGGTGGATTCGACGGCGTCCCCTTCCAGGGCAGCGAAGCCCAGGCCTTCAAAATGGGCGGTGTAGAAAGCGAGGATCTCCTCGGGCGAAGCGGGGGAAGAGGCCGTCAGCGACGCGGTCAGCAGCTGGCCGTCGTCTTCGAAGCTCGACGCAGTGGGCTCGGATCCGGCGAAGACCGGAACGAGGGCTTCGGGGAATCCTTCGGCGATGGCCGACGACGGTGACGGGCTGGGGGCAGTGGTCGCCGGCGTGGCTGAGGGAGGCGCGGAACTCACTGAGCTGCTGGGGGACGCGGACGCAGACGGCGAAGACTCGGTGGAACTGCATCCGGCGACGGCGGCCAGGACGGCCGCGCTGCAGGCAAGGGCAAGGATTTTCTTCATGGGAATCCGCATCGACGAAGGGTCAGGGCCTGTTTCCAGTCTAGGGGAGCGCCCGTGTGTCTGCGGGCCTGCATAGTATGAGGACGTGGGTACAGCAACGGCGGCAGCGGGTGAAAACCGGGACTGCACCATCATGCATGTGGACATGGACGCGTTCTATGTTGCGGTGGAACTGCTGCGCCGTCCGGAGCTCGCCGGCAAACCGGTGATCGTCGGCGGACTCGGTGCCAGGTCAGTGGTCCTCTCCGCGTCCTACGAGGCACGGAGGTTTGGTGTACGGTCTGCGATGCCGATGGTGAGCGCACGCCGGCTGTGCCCGCAGGCACAGATCCTGGAACCGCACCAGGACGTCTACCGCCAGGTGTCGGCGCGCATCATGGCTATCTTCGAGTCCATTACGCCGCTGGTTGAACCGCTCAGCGTTGACGAGGCCTTCCTGGACATAGCCGGTTCCATGCGCAGGCTGGGGCCGCCCCGCCAGATCGGTGAACTCGTACGCAGCCGTGTCTCGCAGGAGCTGGGGATCACTGCCAGTGTGGGGATCGCCTCCACGAAGTTTGTTGCCAAGATTGCCTCCACCCGCTCCAAGCCGAACGGCCTGCTCCTGGTTCCCCGGGATGAGACCATTTCCTTCCTGCATGCCCTGGACGTGTCGGCGCTGTGGGGTGTTGGAGCCAAGACGCGCGAGGCCCTGGCGAGGGTGGGCATCAATACGGTTGCGGACGTCGCGCACACACCGCCGGCGGTCCTGCAAAGACTGCTGGGCGCTACCGGCCGGCATGTCTATGACCTCTCCTGGGGCCGCGACGCCCGGGCCGTGACCCCGGTCAGGGTCGAAAAGAGCATCGGGGCAGAGGAAACCTTTGCCAGGGACGTGGACGAGGACGAGGTCCTGGAGACCGAGCTGCTGCGGCTGGCCCACCGGACGGCAGCGAGAATGCGTGCGGCGGGACTGCAGAGCCGGTCGGTGTCCCTGAAGGTGCGGTACGCAGACTTCTCAACTCTCACCCGCTCACGCACGCTCACTGAACCGGTGGACAGTGCGCAGCTTCTTTACGAGGCCGTCCGCGGTCTGCTCGCAGGGCTGGGCCGGCGTCCCATGAGCGTCCGCCTCATCGGACTGCGCGCCGAAAACCTTGAAACGGCTGACGGTGCTGCGCAGCAGCTGACCCTTGACGGACGTGATGACAACTGGCGCTCGGCGGAGGACGCCCTTGACCGGATCAACCGCAGGTTCGGGGAGTCCGGCATCATGCCGGCACGGCTGCTGGGACGGGAGAAAAACAAGCCGCAGGACAGCCCAGGCTGAGCATTGCCTGAGAGGGTTCAGCGGCACCCGGCTGTGGCTTTCCCCGGACCCGTTTGCAATCTATCCTTGAGGTTAAGTGCAGATCAGCGTCGACACCTCCGTGTGAACAACCGGGACCAACCGGGAACAACCACCACGCCGGGTTCGTTGCTTGGTTTACAGGGCACATTGGACCGCAAGGAGACAGTAATGGCACTCTCAGAACACGAGCAGCGCTTGCTTGATCAGCTGGAGCAGCAATTACACGCTGAGGACCCGAAATTCGCCAATTCGATGGCGTCATCGGCGGGCCGAGGCATGTCTACCCGGCGCATTGTGCTGGGCGCTCTCGTGGCGGTTGCCGGAATAGCGGTCCTGATCCTGGGCATAACCCTGGACAGTCCGCTCAACATTCTGGTGGGCATCCTGGGCTTTATGGTGATGGGAGCGGGAATGTACTACGCCACCACCAAGGGCAAGCAGGCCGAGCCGCGGGTTCCCGCCGGCCGGAAGGAACGTGCGGCTGCACCCCGCGGGTTCATGTCCAACCTCGAAAGCAAATGGGACGAGCGCAAGAGGGACCAGCCCTAGCGCCACCTCCACTTTCCTCCCCGGCTAGCCCGCAGGAGGCCGCAAAGACCCGCTTCGGCGGGTCTTTCGCCGTTTAAGCGCCCGCCGCGTCCCGTTTCGGGAGCCCGTTTCGCCGCATTCTCCTCCACTGCACCCCCACACGCCCCATCCCGCGCAGTTATTGGGATGCGGGGGTTCGACGCGCCGGAAAACGTTATCGAATTGCGTTGACTGTGGAGGGAAGTGGAGTAAAGTGGGGGGCGTAAGAGGGTAGGGCGGTGCAGGAGGGGTGTAACTCCCGAATCTGACAGGTGGTGGGCGATGTTCCTCGGAACTCACTCACCGCGCCTGGATGAAAAGGGCAGGCTCATTCTTCCCGCCAAGTTCCGCGACGAGCTGGCCGACGGGCTGGTTCTGACCCGCGGCCAGGAACGCTGCATCTACGTCTTCAGCCAGAAGGAATTCGAGAAGGTCCACGAGCAGATGAGGCAGGCTCCGCTGTCTTCACGCCAGGCACGTGACTACATTCGAGTTTTTCTGTCCGGGGCCTCTGACGAAGTTCCGGACAAGCAGGGCCGCGTCACCATTCCGCCGGCACTGCGCTCGTATGCCGGGCTCGGACGTGAACTCGCCGTTATCGGTGCAGGCACCCGGGCCGAGATCTGGGACGCCACGGCATGGCAGGAATACCTGGAAGAACAGGAAAACGCGTTTTCGGAAACCGACGAAGACACGATGCCCGGCATCTTCTAGCCGTTGCACAGCACGCAGTACAGCACAGACAGGGAATTTCGAAGCCGGATACCGGCGGGATCTTGAACGAGATCTCCAGCCGCCCCGCGGACTTCACCTGGCTCACCTTCCCCGGAGCCAGGCGTACCGTGAGGCGCGGATGGGGATCTGGTCCAAGAACCCGCTGCACCGGATTAGCAGCGGAAGGAGAGACCAAATGAGCGAAGACCGTCCCACACAGGACCGGCACGTACCCGTCCTGAGGGACCGCTGCATCAATCTGCTCGCTCCGGCAATCGAAGCAGCAGAGGCAGCCGGCCGGACCGCAGTAGTTGTGGATGCCACGCTGGGCATGGGCGGCCACACGGAGGCCATGCTGGAGCGTTTCCCGAAGCTGCATGTCATTGGCATTGACCGTGACACCCAGGCCCTCGCGCTGGCGGGGGAGAGGCTCGCCGCTTTCGAAGACCGCACCGACCTGGTCCACGCTGTCTATGACGAAATCGCAGACGTAGTCGAGGACCTCGGGTTCGACTCCATCGACGGTGCTCTCTTTGACCTGGGCGTATCCTCCATGCAGCTCGACGAGCGTGAACGCGGCTTCGCCTACTCCTACGACGCACCGCTGGACATGCGCATGGACACGAGCCGCGGCCGCACCGCCGCGGAAGTCGTCAACACCTACGACGAGGGCGAACTGGTTTCAATCATCCGCCGCTGGGGCGAGGAGAAGTTCGCCGGACGCATTGCCTCCTCAATCGTCTCCACCCGTGCGCGCAAGCCGTTCGAGACCACCGGTGAACTCGTTGAGGCCATCCGCGCAGTAGTGCCCGCCGCTGCGGCACGCACCGGCGGACACCCTGCCAAGCGGACCTTCCAGGCCCTGCGCATTGAGGTCAATGAGGAACTCGACGTCCTGGAGCGGGCCATTCCCTCCGCACTGTCCGTCCTCGGCGTCGGCGGCCGGATCGTTGTCATGTCGTACCACAGCCTCGAGGACCGGATCGTGAAGGATATCTTCGCAGCCGGTTCCCGCTCCTCGGCGCCCAAGGGCTTCCCGGTTGAACTTGAGGAACACAAAGCACAGCTCAAGCGCCTGACCAAGGGGACGGAAGTTCCGACGGAACAGGAAATTGCAGAAAACCCGCGCGCGGCCTCGGCCAAGCTGCGGGCAGTCGAACGGATTCGCGCAACCATGGACGGGGCACGCTGATGACTGAACGATCAGGACGGCGCCGCCCGCCGGTTCCGGCCCGTGCGGCCCGCGGAGCCCAGACTGTCCAGGGCAACCTGGCACGCGCGCTGCCGCAGGAAGCTCCGGAACAGCCGGCCCCGCGCCGCCGGACTCCGCTTGCCCTTGTGCCGGCGGCTGCCCGCCGCCGCCGGGTTCCCGTGGCGGCCCTGTGCTTTGCCGTGCTGGCCGCGGGTCTGGCCGCAGTCCTGATGCTGAACATCTCTGTCTCCAGCGGCCAGTACCAGCTGGTCCAGCTGCAAAACCAGCGCACCGAGCTCATCCAGAAGAATGAGGCACTGACCCAGCAGGTGGAACACCACCAGGCACCCCAGGTGCTGGCCGGTGCTGCCGCTGAACTGGGCATGGTGGTTTCACCCACGTTCGGTACGATCGACCTGCAGACCCTCGCCGTCACCGGAGATCCGGAACCGGCCAAAGAAGGAACCGGTCCCGGAACCCTGGTGGAACTTCCCCAGGTACTGACCAGGCCGGTAACTCCGGTACAGCCCGCGGCACCGGAACCGGCTGAAAACGCCCGGGCTGCCGAACAGCAGGACACTGCCCCCGCTGCCGCAGCAGCGGAGCCGGCCCCCGCGCCGGCTCCGGCGGCGGCGGAACCCGATTTGAACGGCGGCACGATTCCGGCGCCCAGCCAGAGAAGCGGCCAGTAAACCAACCAGCACCGGCGAGGACACGTTGTGGCAAAAGCAGGACCGGCTCCGGCACAGGAGAACCACAGGGTAGCTCTCGTCACCGGCAGGCTCCGGACAGGACTGATCCTTGTCCTGGTTCTTCTCACAGTGCTCGGTGTCCGGCTCTTCCAGGTACAGGCCGTGGACCCGGAAGGGATGGCGGACGCCGCCGTCGCCAACCGCCTGGTTACAGTTGGTGTTCCGGCCCTGCGGGGCGGGATCCTGGATAATGAGGGCAACTACCTCGCGCGCAGCGTTGAGCGCTTCGACATCGTGGTGGACCAGCGGCTTTCCGCAGCCTATGACGAAGAGGAATACCAGCGCCGCAACGCCGAGGGTGATCTTGAAACGGTGACCTTCGACGCCGCGATAGAAGAACTCGCGGAAATCCTGGACCAGGATACGCAGACGCTGCGGCGGTCCGTCCTGGGGGAGAAGGGCTTCAACTTCGTAGCCAAGACAGTGACCCCGGAAATCCGGGACAAGGTCCTGGCCGTGAAATTCCCCGGCGTCTACGCCGACCGCACCACGCTGCGCACCTACCCCTCCGGCCCCGTGGCCGGCTCGATCGTCGGTTTCCTGGGCACCGAGGGCGCCCAGGAAGGGCTGGAGCTGACCCAGGACTCCATCCTGGCCGGCGAGCCCGGCAGCAAGACCTATGAGATTGGCGGGGACGGCATCCGCATCCCCTACGCCACCAATGAGGACGTCCCGGTCCAGGACGGGGACTCCATCCGGCTGACCATCGACCAGGACCTGCAGTGGTTCGCCCAGCAGACCATTGCCTCCCAGGTACGCGAGTACAACGCGGACTGGGGCAACGTCGTCGTGGTTGAAGTCGAGACCGGCAACGTGCTGGCGATGGCCGAGTCCACCACCGTGGACCCGAACAACCCCGGCGCCACCGAAGCCGAGTCGCGCAAGGCGCGCTCCGTCACCGACTCTTTTGAACCGGGCTCCACCACCAAGGTCATCACCATGGCCGCCGCGATCGAAGAGGGGATTATTACCCCCACCTCCCAGTTCCAGATCGACAACACCTACTCGATCGACGGACAGACGTTCAAGGACGCCTTCGAACACGGGACTGTGCGCATGACTGCCTCCGGTGTGCTGGCCAAGTCGATGAACACGGGCACCGTTATGGTGGGCCAGCAGCTTTCGCCCCAGCAGCGCTATGACTGGCTGCGCAAATTCGGCATTGGTACCGAGCTGGGCACCGGCCTGAACGGTGAGACCTCCGGGCTGCTGGCGCCGCCGGAAACCTGGGATACCCGCCAGCAGTACACCGTGCTGTTCGGGCAGGGCCTGACCCAGACGGCACTGCACACCGCCATGGTCTACCAGACGATCGCCAACGACGGTGTGCGGCTCCCGCCGCGCCTGGTGGACGCGCGCATTGATGCCGACGGCGCCGAACACCCGGCTGAGCGGAAACCGGGTACGCGCGTCGTCTCGGAAAAGACGGCCCTGGAAGTGCAGCACATGCTCGAGACCACCACAGTTGAAGGCTCCGGCGCCTCCGGTGCGCTGGAGAAATACCGGGTTGGTTCAAAGACGGGCACCGCAGAGGCACCAAGCCCCAACGGCGGGTATGACGGGTACACCGTCTCCTATGCTGGTATTGCACCCATGGACGATCCCAAGTACGTCGCTGTGGTGACCCTTCAGCGGCCCAAGGGAGACCTCTACTACATCGAACCCGGAAAGACCTTCCAGAAGGTCATGGAACAGGTCCTGACCACCAACAACGTAGCCCCCTCCGAAGGGGAGCCGGTTACGTACCCCATCGAGTACTAAAGCTGGAGCAGTGCAGTGCCACATAGCAATCATCAGCGCGCCCAAAGCAGCATGCGCCCGGAACGGGTCCGCCCCGTCACCCTTGCTGCTGCCGCCGCGGCGCTTCCCCCCGGATCCCCGGCCATCACGCCGGCACCCGGTACCGGCACCGGCGCATGGGACGCAGAGCTGACCGGGGTCAGCATCAACTCCAGGCAGATCCTCCCCGGTGATCTCTACCTTGCACTGCCCGGCGCGCGCCATCACGGAGCAGGGTTCGCGGCCGACGCCGCTGCCGCCGGTGCGGCCGCCATCCTGACCGACGCCGCAGGACTCGCCCAGCTGCCTCCAACCGGCCTGCCGGTCTTCGTGGCCGAGGACATCCGCCGGCTCGTGGGTCCCCT
The DNA here is from genome assembly GCF_049311025.1 of Arthrobacter sp. 3Tela_A. NCBI lineage: Bacteria > Bacillati > Actinomycetota > Actinomycetes > Micrococcales > Micrococcaceae > Arthrobacter > Arthrobacter sp. 3Tela_A. The sequence goes on along the minus strand of NZ_JAXIOM010000006.1, from coordinate 32,275 downwards.
TTCAGCCGCGGTGTTCAACAGCCAGCCGCAGGACGGCAGCGCCCCCGTGCTCTATGGCGTCACAGGCACCAACGGGAAGACAACCACCACCTACTTCATCACCTCCCTGCTGCAGGCGCTGGGCCGCACCACCGGGCTGATCGGCACCATTGAAATCCTGGCCGGAGCAGAGGCAATCCCCAGTGTTCTGACCACGCCGGAATCCCCCCAGGTGCACGGGCTGCTTGCCCTGATGCGCGAGCGTGCCCTGGACGCCGCAGCCATGGAAGTCTCCTCGCACGCGATTTCCTACCGCCGCGTGGACGGAGTCGTCTTTGACGTGGCCGGCTTTACCAATCTCACCCAGGACCATCTGGACCTTCACGGGTCCATGGAAGAGTACTTCGCTGCGAAGGCGGACCTCTTCCGTTCCGGCCGCAGCCGCCGCGCAGTGATCACCGTGGACGACATCTGGGGCCGCCGAATGGCCGAAGTTGCCGGGGTCCGCGGCACCACGCTGGCCACGGCCGAAGGAGCGGGCGACGCCGACTGGCGGGTCCGTGCCGTACTCCGGGAAGGCCTTGGGCACAGCTTCGAACTCCACCCCCCGCACGGCGCTGCGCTGCGGGCCCGGACGGGTCTGCCCGGAACCTTCAACGTCTCCAATGCCGCCCTGGCCCTGGCCATGGTGCTCGAATCCGGAGCCGACCCTGCCGAGGTGCAGCAGGCCCTGGACGAACACGATCCGTTCACCGTGGAAGTCCCCGGGCGCATGCAGCTGCTCTGCGAAGCTCCTGCGGCAATCGTTGACTTCGCACATAACCCCGACGCACTCCAGCGCACGCTTGAATCCGTCCGACGGCCGCAGGGCAAGGTGATCGTGGTCTTTGGCGCCACAGGGGAGCGGGACCAGACCAAGCGGCCGCTGATGGGCGCAATCGCAGCCAGCCTGGCCGATGTTGTGATTGTCACCGATGACGATCCCCACGACGAGGACGACGCCGCCATCCGCGCCGACGTGCTCCGCGGTGCCCGCAGTGCCGCAGAAGCAGCAGGAACCGGCGCTGAAGGCCCCATTGTCCTTGAAGTGGCGCCGAGGGCAGCTGCGATTGCCCGCGCCGTCGAACTGGCCGGCCCGGAAGACACCATCCTGGTGGCAGGGCGCGGACACGAGGTCTGGCAGGAGGTCAAAGGGGTCAACCTGGCCCTGGATGACCGGGTGGAACTTCGCGCTGCGCTGGCCAAGGCCGGATTCACAGTGCCTACTTACGACGGGGTAGAGTCCTAATTCGTCATGATTGAACTTAATGCAGCCGAAATAGCGGCAATTACGGGTGGCGAGCTGGTGGGGGCGGCAGCATCAGACCCGACAATTCCAGTGACGTCAGCCACAACCGATTCCCGCGAAGCGGGTCCAGCGGCCCTGTTCATTGCCAAGCCCGGAGAGTTCTCCGACGGCCACCTCTTCGTCGGCAGGGCGTTCGAAGCCGGCGCCGCACTGGCCCTGACTGAACGGCCCGTGACCGCCGAGGACGGAACGGTCTTCCCGGGGATTGTGGTTCCGGACGCCGTGGCCGCCATGGGGCAGCTGGCCGCGGAAATCGTCCGCCGGCTCCGGGCCGAAGGTCCGCTGACCGTCATCGGCATCACCGGCTCGGCCGGAAAGACCACCACAAAGGACCTGCTTGCAGGGCTCCTCGCTGCCCACGGCAGCACCGTGGCCCCGGTCGGCTCCTACAACGGCGAGGTCGGCGTGCCGCTGACCATTTTCAGCGCCGGGCACGGCACCCGCTACCTGGTAGTGGAGATGGGTGCCACCGGCGTCGGGCACATCACCTACCTGGCGGACATGGTCCGCCCGGACATCGGCGTCGTCCTCTGCGTCGGCAGCGCCCACGCCGGCGAGTTCGGCGGAGTGGAAAACATTGCCCGTGCCAAGGGCGAGATGGTGGAAGCCCTCGCCCCCGCCGGCACTGCAGTGCTCAACGGCGACGACATCCGCGTGGCTGCCATGGATAAGCGCACCACCGCCAACGTCCTTTCCTTCACCTCATCCGCCGACGAACTGCCCGGAAACCACGCCACACTGCGTGCCCGGGACGCCCGGACGGATGAACAGGGCCGGCCCGTCTTCACCATCGAATTCCCGAACGGGGAGCAGCACCGGGTGGAATCGGGCCTGATCGGCGCGCACCATACGGCGAACCTGCTGGCTGCAGCCGGCGCAGCACTGGCTGCCGGCATTGCTCCGGCGGACATCGCCGCCGGCCTCTCCGGCCAGAAAGCAGCCAGCCGCTGGCGGATGGAACGCACGGACCGTCCCGACGGCATCACCGTGATCAACGACGCCTACAACGCCAACCCCGAGTCAATGCGTGCTGCACTGCGGACCCTTGCCGAACTCGGCCGGGGCCGGCGCACCTGGGCAGTGCTGGGGGAGATGCTCGAGCTGGGCAGCGAATCCGTCACCGAGCACGACGCCATTGGCCGCTATGTGGTCCGCCTCAACATCTCCAAACTCATCGTCGTCGGGACCGGTGCCCGCGCCCTGCACACCGGGGCCGTGATGGAAGGCTCCTGGGGAGATGAATCGACCTTCGTGCAGACTCCCGAAGAAGCTGAGGCCATCCTCGAAGCCTCGCTTCAGCCGGGGGACATTGTCCTGTTCAAATCTTCCAACGGAGCCGGACTGCGGTTCCTCGGTGATCGGATCGCTTTGAAAACCCTTTCCGCAGCGGGCAGCGCCCAGGACGATTCAAGCCGGGGTGAGGCACTGTGATCTCGCTGCTGATCGGGTGTTCCCTGGCACTGGTCCTGGCCTTCGCCTGCACTCCGCTGTTTATCCGGTTCCTGGTCAGGAAGGGCTACGGGCAGTTTGTCCGTGACGACGGCCCGACGTCGCACCACACCAAGCGCGGAACCCCCACCATGGGCGGTGCTGTCATCGTGGCGTCCGTGGTTGCCTCGTACTTCATCACCCATCTGATCTCCTACGCGATCAACCCCGCAACGTTCGGGCCCTCGGCGTCCGGGCTCCTGGTGCTGTTCCTGATGGTGGGCATGGGCCTGGTGGGCTTCATTGACGACTACACGAAGATTTCCCGGCAGCGGTCCCTGGGCCTAAACGCCAAGGCGAAGATCATCCTGCAGGCGATCGTGGGCATCGTTTTCGCTATCCTCGCCCTTCAGTTCCCGAACAACGCCGGACTGACACCGGCTTCCACCAACATCTCCTTCGTGCGGGACACCGCGATTGACCTGGCGTTCGCCGGAACCATCATCGGCGCGATCCTGTTCATCCTCTGGTCCAGCGTCATCATCACTGCCGCGACCAACGGCGTGAACCTTGCCGACGGACTGGACGGCCTGGCCGCCGGTGCCTCGATCCTGGTGTTCGGGGCGTACTTCCTGATCGGCATCTGGCAGTTCAACCAGTCCTGTGTGGGCAACCCCGGCGAATCAGGGGTCTGCTACGAAGTCCGGGACCCGATGGACCTGGCACTGCTCGCCGGAGCAATGGCCGGCGCCCTGGTCGGGTTCCTCTGGTGGAACACGTCCCCGGCAAAGATCTTCATGGGGGACACCGGTTCGCTGGCAATCGGCGGCGCGATCGCAGCGTTCGCCATCCTCTCCCGCACCGAACTTCTCCTGGTCATCCTTGCCGGGCTGTTCGTGATCATCTCTGCCTCGGTGATTATCCAGGTGGGCTACTTCAAGCTCAGCGGCGGCAAACGAGTGTTCAAGATGGCACCGCTGCAGCACCACTTCGAACTCAAGGGCTGGGCCGAAGTCACGGTGGTGGTCCGCTTCTGGATCATCGGCGGACTCTGCGTCGCCCTGGCCCTGGGACTCTTCTACGCTGATTGGGTGGCCGGACAGTGAGCACTCCTTCAAACGCATCAAACGCCCGCCTCGAAACGCTGACCACCTGGGATTCAGACTGGCGCGGACTGCGCGTCCTCGTAGCCGGAATCGGCCTGTCCGGGTTCTCCGCAGCGGACACGCTGATTGAACTCGGTGCCCGTGTTGTGGTGGTGGACGGCCTGGACTCCGAGGAGAACCGGGGCAAGGCCGACACCCTGAAGATCGTCGGCGCTGCGGACGTCCGCCTCGGTGCCGAAGCAGTGGCAGGGCTGACCGACGTGGACGGAGAGCCGGCCGAGCTTGTGGTTACCTCTCCCGGCTTCCGTCCCTCCCACCCGCTGCTCGCAGCAGCCGCCGACGCCGGCATTCCAATCTGGGGCGACGTCGAACTGGCCTGGCGGGTACGCATCCGCGAGGGCCGCCCCACGGCCCCGTGGCTGGCGGTCACCGGAACCAACGGCAAGACCACCACCGTGGGCATGACCGAGTCCATGCTGCGGGCCGCAGGGCTGCGCGCCATCGCCGCCGGGAACGTAGGCACACCGATCCTGGACGCTATCCGCGACCCGCAGGGCTGGGACGCGATTGCCGTCGAGCTCTCCAGCTTCCAGCTGCACTGGACATACTCCATGTCGCCGCTGGCCAGCGTCTGCCTGAACATTGCCGAAGACCACGTGGACTGGCACGGCAGCTTCGAGGCTTACCGCGCAGACAAGGCAAAGGTGTATGAAAACACCCAGGTTGCCTGTGTCTACAACGCCGAACAGGCTGAAACCGAGCGCATGGTCGAAGAAGCCGAGGTCGTGGAAGGCTGCCGCGCCGTCGGATTCACCACGGGCATGCCGGCTGTGAGCATGGTCGGCATCGTTGAGGGTCTGCTGGTGGACCGCGCCTTCATCGAAGAGCGCCGCAATGCCGCCGCTGAACTTGCGTCCCTGGATGATCTGGGGGACCGGGCGCCCCGCCACCTGGCTGCTGACGCCCTCGCCGCCGCCGCCCTGGTGCGTGCCTTCGGCGTGGAACCGGTTGCCGTGCGCGACGGCCTGCGGAACTACGCCCCCGGCGGGCACCGGATTGAACCGGTGGCCAAGCTCAATGACATCCTCTGGGTCAACGATTCAAAGGCCACCAATCCGCACGCCGCTGCGGCTTCCCTGGCAGCCTTCGGGCACGTCGTCTGGATCGCCGGCGGACTGTCCAAGGGCGTCACCTATGACGAGCTGGTGACCGCCCACGCCCAGCGCCTGCGCGCCGTCGTGCTCATCGGTGCCGATTCTTCGCAGCTGCGGTCCGCATTGGCCCGACACGCACCCGATGTGCCGGTAATCGAGGCGTCCCAGGCGGACACTGGAGAAGAAGGAACGCCCTCCGGCGAAGCCGTCATGGTCCAGGCCGTGACTGCCGCAGCTGCTGTGGCGAAGGGCGGGGATACGGTCCTCATGGCGCCGGCGTCGGCATCCATGGACCAGTTCCGGTCTTACGCCCACCGGGGCGAGGCGTTCATCGAAGCTGTCCGCGGATACGTGGAAGGGCAGGCGCAGACCACCAAGGAGCCATAAATGGTGACCACGCCCACGGGCAAGGGACGCAAGCCGACGGCGCGCAGGCGCCCGGCAGGCACGCAGCCGGTACAGGCGGCAGCCAAACCCGTCACCACTGCCGGCCGCACCGCCAGCTCCGGCCGCACCGCCAGCTCCGGCGGGTCCGCTTCCGGGGCGGCCGTACCGCCGAAGAAACGGGGCCTGCGGCTCAACGAACGCCTCAACGCCTTTATGGTCCTGCTCGAGGGCAGTGACGCCAAAGCGACCGGATCCAGCTATTACATGATTCTGGGAGCCACGCTGGCACTGACGGCCATCGGGCTCATGATGGTGCTCTCGGCCTCCTCCGTGGAAGCGATCGCTGCCGCCGCGGGAACCGCTGCCGGTGCCGCCACCACTTTTGACCTGTTCATCAAGCAGGTCATGTTCGCCGCGGCAGGCGTTGCCCTGATGCTTATCCTGTCCCGCTTCGGTCCGCGCTTTTACCGGTTTATCGCCTGGCCTGCCCTCGGCATTGCCGTGCTCCTGCTGGTGCTGGTGCTTATCATCGGCGTGGAGGTCAACGGCAACAAGAACTGGCTCGCGTTCGGGCCCGTGACCGGCCAGCCCTCCGAGGCCGCGAAGCTTGCCATGGCCATCTGGTTCGCCGCCGTACTCTCGCGCAAGGGAGCCCTGATCGCCGACTGGAAGCACGCGCTCATCCCGGTGCTGCCGGGAGGCGGCCTGCTGATCGGTCTTGTGCTGCTGGGCCATGACCTGGGCACTGTGATCATCATGGGCCTGATCATGCTCGCAGCACTGTTCTTCGCCGGAGCGCGGCTCAAGCTGCTGGGCCTGCTCAGCCTGGCCGCCGCCGCGGCGGCCGCTGTCTTTTCCATCGGCAGCGGAAACCGCACCAGCCGGATCAGCGCCTGGCTGCAGCTGGACTGCTCCGCAGGACTGTGCGACCAGGCAAACGCAGGCATGTATGCACTGGCTTCCGGCGGCTGGTTCGGTGTGGGGATCGGCCAGAGCCGGCAAAAATGGAACTGGATCCCGGAAGCCCACAACGACTTCATCTTCGCCATCATCGGTGAGGAATTCGGGCTGCTTGGCACGCTGGTGGTGCTGGTGCTGTTCGGTATCCTTGCAGTGGCCACGGTCCGGGTGACCATGCGCCATGCCCAGCCGTTCATCCGGATTGTCTGCGGCTGCATCCTGGTCTGGATTACCGGCCAGGCTGCGGTAAACATTGCCATGGTCACCGGGCTGCTGCCCGTGATCGGCGTCCCGCTGCCGTTCATCTCCTACGGCGGATCGTCGCTGACGTTCACGCTGGCTGCCGTGGGAGTCCTCTTGTCCTTTGCACGCACTATCCCTGAAAGAGAACCCGCAGCTCCATGACGCAGTCCCCACTTTCCGTAGTACTCGCCGGCGGCGGCACAGCAGGGCATATCAGCCCGCTGCTGGCCATAGCCGGTGCCGTTAGGCAGCTGCGGCCCGATGCCCGCATTAAAGTGGTGGGTACCTCAGCCGGCATGGAAACCAGGCTGGTGCCCGCCGCCGGCTACGAACTGGCCGTGATCGACCGTGTTCCCATGCCCCGCAGGCCCAGCGGCGACCTGGCGCGGCTTCCTGCCCGCCTGGCCCGCGCCGTACGGCAGGCAGGGGAGATCCTGGACGATGCCGCGGCCGACGTCGTTGTGGGGGTGGGCGGCTACGTCTCCACTCCCGTTTACCTGGCAGCCCGCAAGCGCCGGATCCCCGTGGTGGTGCACGAAGCCAACGCCCGTCCGGGGCTCGCCAACCGGGTCGGGGCCAAGAGTGCCGCCGTCGTGGGCGTTGCCTTTGAAGAGACCAGGCTGCCCGGCGCCCGCTGGGTTGGTATGCCCATGCGCCCGGAAATCTCCGGGCTGGACCGCGGCGCCGCCCGGCACGATGCCCGCGCAGCCCTGGGGCTGGAACAGGACCTGCCCACCCTTGTGGTTACCGGCGGCTCCTCCGGTGCCGCAAGCATCAACGCTGCCGTCACCGCAGCCCTTCCCGAGCTGGCAGCGGCGGGTATCCAGACCCTGCATGTCACCGGACGCGGCAAGGCTGCCGCGGACGCCGAAGGCAGGACCCTTACCGCCCCGCTCTACCGGCAGGTTGAATACGTCGACGGCATGGAACTGGCCTACGCTGCGGCTGACCTGCTGCTGGCCCGCTCCGGTGCCGGCACGGTCAGCGAAATCTCTGCAGTGGGCCTTCCTGCCGTGCTCGTTCCGCTGCCCCACGGCAACGGCGAGCAGGCCCTCAACGCTGCCGGACTGGTGCAGGCAGGCGGCGCCCTCCTGGTGCGGGATTCGCAGTTCACCCCGGAATGGATCCGTGCCAACCTGATTCCGCTGCTGCAGGATTCCCAGGCACTCAAGACCATGGCGGAGGCCTCCGCCGCCCGCGGCATCCGGAACGCCGATGCCCAAATGGCTGGACTCATCCTTGAGGCAGCGGAACGGAAAGACGCATGAGCCAGCTGTTCCTCACAGACCTGGGCCGGGTCCACTTCATCGGCCTGGGCGGTGCCGGCATGTCTGCCGTAGCCCGCGTGATGCTGGGGCGCGGGATCGAGGTGTCCGGCTCCGATGCCCGCGACTCGGCTGGCCTGCGGGCACTGGAAGCCCTCGGTGCCACGGTCCACGTGGGGCACGACGCCGCCAACCTGGGCAGCGCCTCCACCGTAGTTGTCTCCACCGCGATCCGGCCAACCAACCCCGAGCTGGCGGCCGCGGAAGCCGCCGGGCTGCGCGTCATCCACCGTTCGCAGGCGCTGGCCGCCGCCATGGCCGGTTCCGATGTAGTAGCCGTTGCCGGCACGCACGGCAAAACCACCACGACGGCCATGATCACCGTCCTGCTCCGGGAGGCCGGCCTGGACCCTTCCTTCGCGATCGGCGGGGACGTGGCAGCCCTGGGCGTAAACGCCGAGGCCGGTTCGGGAAAGGTGTTTGTTGCCGAAGCCGATGAGTCCGACGGTTCATTCCTGAACTACGCTCCGAAGATCTCGGTCATCACCAACGTTGAGGCCGACCACCTGGACCACTACGGAACCGCTGAAGCTGTCTTTGCCTCCTTTGACCGGTTTGTGGAGCTGCTGCCCGAGGACGGTCTGCTGGTTGCCTGTGCGGATGATCCCGGGGTCCGGGACCTGCTGGCGCGGAACGTCGGCACGCCGGTACGCACCTACGGCTACGGTCCGGATGCCGACGTGCGGATCTCCGGCACCGAAGCCGACGGCCGCACCAGCACCAGCACGCTCCACTTCAACGACGGGCACTCGGACCGGCAGCAGGTGCTGCAGCTCCAGGTACCGGGACGGCACAACGTGCTCAACGCCGCCGCCGCCTTCACTGCGGCCCTGGCGCTGGGAGTGGAACCGGAGACAGCAGCCCGCGGGCTTGGGTCCTTCTCCGGTGCCGCCCGCCGGTTTGAACCCAAGGGCGAAGTCCGCGGCGTGCGCGTCTTTGACGACTATGCCCACCATCCCACCGAAGTTGCGGCTGCCCTGCAGGCTGCCCGTGCGGTCGCGGGGAGCAGCGCCGTGCATGTGCTGTTCCAGCCGCACCTGTTCAGCCGGACCCGCAACTTCGCGGCTGAATTCGCCCAGGCACTGGATCTGGCAGACTCCGTGACCGTGCTGCCGATCTACCCTGCGCGTGAGGACCCCATTCCCGGCGTCACCAGCGAGCTGATTACCTCCCGGCTCAAAACCCCTGGAACCGTGGCAGACCGGCCCCGGGACGCGGTGCAGGACATCGCCGCGCGGGCAGCGGAAGGGGACATCATCCTCACGGTCGGAGCCGGGGACGTCACCCAGTACGGCGCGGCACTGGTGGAAGCACTCAGAGGTCCCGCGCCGGGCGGGAGCCAGCCGGATGCCGGGTAGGAAACCCCGCCAGCCCCCGGCCGCTGCAGGCCCGGGGTCCAAGGCCTCCGGTCCGGCGCAGCGCGGGGGAGCGGCGCAGCCTGCCCGGACCGCTGCCAACTCGGCGAAGGTGGAGCTGCTGCAGGCATCCGGTGCCCAGATCCATGAGCTGAGGCCGGGAACTGGTGCCCAGCCGGACTCTGTCATCTCCGCCACCCGGGATGCATTCGAGCCGTCCGGTTTGCCGGAGACCGGCAGCGGCCGGGCCGCCAAACCGGACGAGGAGCGCGCCGACGCCAGCATCCTGGCCTTCCCGGAGCCGCCCGCCAAACGCCGGCGCCGCTACGTTTTGGCCGGATCCGGAGTGGCCGTGCTGCTGCTTGCTGCCCTGTTTTTTGTGGTGTTCTTTTCTCCTGCGCTGGCGCTGAAGAATATCCGGCTTGAGGGCAATTCCCTTCTGCCCGCCCAGGACGCCGAAGCAGCCCTCGCACCGCTTCTGGGTACGCCCCTGGCCCTGATCTCCGATTCCGACGCCGCGGAACTGCTGGCGGACCGCCCGGAACTCGAGGGCGTGGAGGTCACCGCCGTCCCGCCGTCGGACCTGATCGTCACGGTCACTGAGCGGGTTCCGGTGGCCGTGCTGCAGAACGGGCGCGAATTCGTGCTCATCGATGAAGAAGGCCGCCAGCTCAAGGCGGTGGCAGAACGCGCCGAAGCCGCCCTGCCGCTGATTGACGGTGGAACCGAAGCCGTCAACAGCACCGTCTTCTCCACGGTGACGCAGGTGCTCTCGGCCCTGCCGCCGAATGTCCTGGGCCAGCTTGACCATGCCTCCGCGGAAACGGTGGATTCAGTTGAGCTCAAGCTCACCAGCGGCCAGACGGTATTCTGGGGAAGCGCAGAGGCAAACGCGGCCAAGGCGCGGGCACTGGAAGCCCTGCTGCTGATGCCTGCCGCAGATCCGCCGGTTTCGGTGTTCGACGTGAGCACGCCGAACCGGCCGGTGACGCGGTGAGCGCGATGGCGGCAAAGACCAGCGAAGTTTCTCACCGACACGCGCGGAGCGGTAATTGCGCAAGCTTCCGGCGCCCCATAGCGTCGGGAGTAGAGCATTACTTGACATAACTATAACCCTCAAGTGGAGGGTTAAGGTTGTTCGGTTGAAGGTTTCGGCTGGGGATGACCCGGCCACATTGATCAGTTGCACAGATTCGAACAAGGGACACAGGACGTGGCAGCACCGCAGAATTACTTGGCCGTCATCAAGGTCGTCGGCATCGGCGGCGGCGGCGTGAATGCCGTAAACCGAATGATCGACGTCGGACTCCGTGGAGTCGAGTTCATCGCCATCAACACAGACGCCCAGGCGCTGCTGATGTCCGACGCCGACGTGAAGCTTGACGTCGGACGTGAACTGACCCGCGGCCTCGGCGCCGGCGCTGATCCGGAGGTCGGCCGCAAGGCGGCAGAGGATCACGCCGAGGAAATCGAAGAGGTGCTGCGCGGAGCGGACATGGTCTTCGTGACCGCGGGCGAGGGCGGCGGAACCGGTACCGGCGGCGCGCCCGTTGTGGCCCGGATCGCCCGTTCGCTCGGCGCCCTGACCATCGGCGTCGTAACCCGTCCGTTCACCTTCGAAGGCCGCCGCCGTTCCAATCAGGCGGAATCCGGCATCGACACCCTGCGGGACGAGGTTGACACGCTGATCGTCATCCCGAACGACCGTCTGCTCTCCATCAGCGACCGGAACGTTTCCATGCTGGATGCCTTCCGCTCCGCTGACCAGGTGCTGCTGTCCGGCGTCCAGGGCATCACCGACCTGATCACCACCCCGGGCCTGATCAACCTCGACTTTGCCGACGTGAAGTCCGTGATGCAGGGAGCCGGCTCGGCACTGATGGGCATCGGTTCCGCCCGCGGCGAGGACCGTGCCGTCAAGGCCGCGGAGCTGGCCATCGCCTCTCCGCTGCTGGAAGCCTCCATCGACGGCGCGCACGGTGTGCTGCTGTCCATCCAGGGCGGCTCGGACCTCGGCCTGTTCGAGATCAACGAAGCAGCCCGCCTGGTACAGGAAGTCGCCCACCCCGAAGCCAACATCATCTTCGGCGCCGTCATTGACGACGCCCTGGGTGACGAAGCACGCGTCACCGTGATCGCTGCGGGATTCGATCAGGTTGACGTCACGTCCCAGCCGGCCTCGGCCAAGCCTGCTGAACCGCTGTCCCCGCCGGCTGCGGCCGCCGGTGCCGGCGCTGCCGGTGCCGCAACCTCGGCTTGGGCCCAGCGCCCTCAGACCGTGCCGGCCGACGCCGGGTTCGACGTCGATCTGCCGGCCGTCGTTGAGCCTGACCTCAGCGCGGGACGCCAGGACGACCTGGACGTTCCTGATTTCCTCAAGTAAGACCAGTACCGGCGCGGGGTTGTTCGATCGTATGTTTTGGTGGGAAGGGCAGGGCCCCGAGGGGTTCCGGGTAGCTTTCACCGATACATCGGCGGGCAACCTCGCGCTGCACGTTGGGGACGATTCCGCTGCCGTCCGCAGCCGCCGGTCGGCGCTGGAAGTGCATATGGGGATAGCACCGGCCTCCCTGCGGTTCATGGAACAGGTGCACTCCGCGGAAGTCGCCGTGGCCGGCCCCGCACCCGCTGCGGAAGAGGTTCCGGTGGCCGATGCGCTGCTGAGCCCGGACGGATCCGCGCCCCTGGCCGTAATGGTGGCCGACTGCCTGCCCGTGCTCTTCGCCGGACCCGGGCCGCACGGCGTGGTTACCGCCGCGGCCCACGCCGGACGGCGCGGCCTGATCGATGGAATCCTGTCCAACACCGTGGCGGCCATGCGCTCTGCGGGAGCAGCCCGAATCCAGGCCTGGATCGGCCCCGGCGTCTGCGGCCGGTGCTACGAAGTCCCCGCCGAAATGCGCGCCGAGGCGTCCCACCTTCCCGGAGCGGCCTCGCAGACCAGCTGGGGGACCCCGGCACTCGACCTGCCTGCAGCTGCACTTTCCCAGCTTCAGGGACTCAACGTAAGCGTTGAGGCAATTCCGGGCTGCACCATGGAAGAACCGGAACTGTTTTCCCACCGCCGGGACGCGCCCACCGGACGGTTTGCCGGGCTTATCTGGCAGCCGCGGTAGCTTCCGGCGCAATCGATCTACAGCAGCAACACGAAGGACCCATGAGCACCACAACCACGAACCGGGCAGAAGACCTGCGGCACCGTCTGGGACGCGTCCGGCGGCGGATCTCCGCGGCGGCAGCAGCCAGCGGGCGGACCGAGCCGGACCTCATTGTGGTTACGAAGTATTTCCCGGCGTCCGACGCCGCGGCCCTGGCAAAGCTGGGCGTGCGCGATGTGGGCGAGAACAAGGCGCAGGAAGCCGAAGCCAAGGCGGCAGAACTGGCCGGTTCCGGCCTGCGCTGGCACTTCATCGGACAGCTGCAGACAAACAAGGCGAAGTCCGTGGTCAAGTATGCCTCCGCCGTGCACTCCGTTGACCGCGCCGGGCTGGTGGCAGCTCTTGCCAAGGCCATGGCAGCGGAGAACCGGCGCCGGATCGACCTGGGGGAACCGGCACGGGATCCGCTGCAGTGCTATCTCCAGCTGGACCTGCGCAGCGGAGAGAACCTGGAACCGGGACGCGGAGGAGCCCGTCCGGAGGACATGCTGGAACTGGCTGCCGCCGTGGCAGCCGAGCCCCTCCTGCAGCTGGCCGGCCTAATGGCGGTGGCACCCCTTGGCGAAGACCCCGCCGCAGCGTTTGCCAGGCTGCAGGAATTTTCCGGCAGGCTCACCGACCGGTACCCGGACGCCTCCGGCATTTCAGCCGGCATGAGCCAGGACCTGGAAACAGCGGTGGCCCACGGCGCGACACACCTGCGGATTGGCTCGGATGTTCTCGGTCCCCGCCCTGCTGTGGGGTAGCGTCAAACATGGCAGGGGCAACACTGCAGGAACACCGGATACCACAGGGTATTCCTTGGGTAACACTGGATAACGCGGGACGCTGAAGGACTGAAGGAGCAACCATGGCTGGCGCAATGCGCAGGACGATGATCTACCTTGGGCTCGCCGATGGCGACGAGCTGTACGAGGACGAGCAGAAGCCTGTCCGCGAGGCACCTGCCCGGGACGAAGAGCGCGCACCGGAAAATGAGCGGAACGACCGTGAATCGGCCGCACCCGCCCCGGCGGAGCGCAAGACCACGGCGGTAGAGGAATACCGTGCTCCCGTGACCCCCATCAAACGCGCCCCCTCATCGGCAAAGGAAGACGTGGCAGGCTTGCGGCAGATCACCACCGTCCATCCCCGTTCGTACAACGACGCCAAGATCATCGGCGAGAGTTTCCGCGACGGAATCCCGGTCATCATGAACGTCACGGACATGGGAGAAGCTGACGCCAAGCGCCTGGTGGACTTCTCCGCGGGACTTGTGTTCGGGTTGCGCGGTACCATCGAACGAGTGACCAACAAGGTCTTCCTGCTCTCGCCGTCCTACGTCGAGGTGCTGGGGGATGACAAGAAGGTTAGCGAGTCCCAGTCCACATTCTTCAACCAGAGCTAGCCGCCGCCCCTTGGGGGCGGAGCAGGCAGCCGTTCTCCTACGGCGGAAACGAAAACACGCGTGAGTATTATTTTTGCCCTGCTGTACCTGGTGCTGATGCTCTTTCAGCTCGCCCTGATCCTACGCATCGTTTATGACGCTGTGCAGATGTTTGCACGGCAGTGGCGGCCCAAGGGACCGGCACTGGTCCTGGCAACAGCCGTTTACGGTGCCACGGACCCGCCCGTCCGGGCCCTGCGGAGGATTATTCCGCCGCTTCGGCTGGGCGGAGTCTCCCTGGACCTGGCGTTCCTGGTCCTGTTCATTGTGGTCAGCATTCTTATGCAGATCGTCTGGGCAGCGGCCATTCGCTAACGCGCGGCGGAGCCGGTTCGATATCGGTTCGCAAAAGATATAATGTGAAAAAATATCGTTGAATGATCCCTGATTTTATGTTCGAGATTCTGTAACTAGGCTCACTGCCGCACGGCAGGCCGGCCTGATAACCAGTATGAGGTGACCAGATGGCCCTGACGCCAGAAGATGTAGTCAATAAGCGGTTCCAGCCGACTAAGTTCCGTGAAGGCTACGACCAGGACGAGGTGGATGACTTCCTCGACGAAATCGTCGTCGAACTCCGCCGGCTGAACGCCGAGAACGAGGACCTGCGCCGGCAGCTCGCTGAGGCAGTCGCCGATGCCCCTGCTGCTGGCACCCAGGTTCCCGCACCGGTCTCTGCCGCTGCCAAGACCGAGCAGGTTTCCCAGCCGGTCAAGGAAGAGAAGAAGCCCGAACCGGCACCGGCACCCAAGGCTGAAGAGCCCAAGGCCGAGGCTCCGCGCGCCGCAGAGCCCGCTCCGGCAGCAGCCAACACGGCTGAATCCGCCGCAGGCATCCTCGCCATGGCCCAGAAGATGCACGACGACTACGTGAGCGCCGGCGTCGAGCAGCGCGACAAGATCATTGCCGAGGCACAGATCGAAGCCAGCGGACTGGTCACCGAAGCACAGGAGAAGAGCCGCAAGATCCTCAGCTCCCTCGAACAGCAGAAGGCACTGCTGGAACGCAAGGTGGAGCAGCTGCGCGGCTTCGAGCGGGATTACCGTTCACGCCTCAAGGCCTACATCGAAGGTCAGCTGCGCGACCTCGATTCCCGCGGCTCGGTAGCCTCGGAGACCGCAGACGCCTAAGCGTTTGCAGCTAGTCGTTTCCGCCTGGACGGATTGAAATCAGGATTAGACTGGTAACAGAGCCATGGGCCGGCGGCCGGGATCTCCCGGCCGCCGGCCCATGCCGTTCCAGTGCCTGATGGTGCCTGAGTGCACCGCCCCACCGCCGCCCGAACCCGAAAGCACCATGACTGATTCAACTCCGGCTCCCGCGCCGCAGCCCCAGCCGCCGGCGCGCCCCAAGGCCGCCCTGACCCGCTATGCACTGATCATGGCCGTCATTGCCCTGGCCGCCTGGGTGTTCGACCAGCTCACCAAGATCTGGGTTGTTTCGACCATGACCGAGGGTCAGATCACTGACGTCTTCCCCCCAGTGCTGCGCTGGCACTTCATCCGCAACCCGGGGGCTGCCTTCTCAATCGGCACGGACTACACCTGGATCTTCACCATCGTTATGGTCGTCGTGTCCGGGTTCCTTCTCTACCTCATGTTCCGGCTGCGCTCCGCTGCCTGGTCCGTCGCCCTGGGGCTCGTCCTGGGCGGAGCCGTCGGCAACCTCACCGACCGGCTGTTCAGGGAACCCTCCTTCGGCCAGGGTCATGTGGTGGACTTCATCGCTTTCCCGAACTTCGCGATCTTCAACATCGCGGATTCCTGCGTCGTTTCCGGCGTGATCCTGGTGTGCCTGCTGACACTGCGCGGAATCAACATGGACGGTACCCGGGCCGCTGCAGGCAAGGACAGCTCCGATGCCTGAGATCCACTCCCGGTTCACCATCGGCGAGGAGCACAACGGCGTCCGCGCTGATGCCGCCCTGGCCGAACTGCTGGACGTTTCCCGCTCCACCGCCGCGGGCTGGTGCTCCGAAGGCTGGCTCACCCGCGCCGGCCGCCCGCTGGCCAAATCGGACCGGCTGCACACCGGAGACAGCGTGGCCGCGGACGTTCCCGAACAGCGGGACCCGCTGGCCGTCGTCGTCGAGCCCGTCGAGGACCTGAAAATCCTCGCCGACGACGAGCATTTTGTGGTGATCGACAAGCCCGTGGGCGTTGCTGCCCATCCCTCGCCGGGATGGGTCGGGCCCACAGTGGTCGGCGCCCTGGCCGCCGCCGGCTACCGCATCTCAACCTCGGGTGCAGGGGAGCGGCAGGGAATTGTCCACCGGCTCGACGTCGGAACCTCCGGCGTGATGGTGGTCGCCAAGACCGAGCACGCATACACCCTCCTGAAGCAGGCCTTCCGCGACCGCACCGTGGAGAAGGAATACCATGCCCTGGTCCAGGGCCTTCCCGATCCGCTCGAGGGCACCATCGACGCCCCGATCGGCCGGCACCCGGGACACGACTGGCGCTTCGCCGTCGTCGACGAAGGCCGGGACTCAGTGACCCACTACAAGGTCCTGGAAGCCTTCGGCCGGGCCTCCCTAGTGGAAGTCCACCTCGAAACCGGACGCACGCACCAGATCCGCGTTCACTTCTCCGCCCTGCGCCACCCGTGTGCCGGAGACCTCACCTACGGAGCCGACCCGCGGCTGGCCGCTGAACTGGGACTGACCCGGCAGTGGCTGCATGCCCGGAAACTGGGCTTTACCCATCCGGGCACCGGGGAATGGGTGGAGTTCACCTCCGCGTACCCGCAGGATCTGCAGTACGCCCTCGACGCGCTGGGCCGCGGCGACATCTGAGCCCTCCCGGCGGCGCCTAGAATGGTTAGGTGGCTTCAGCAACTGGTACGTCGAAATCGTTTGTCCACCTTCACAATCACACCGAATATTCGATGCTGGACGGGGCAGCACGCCTGACCGACCTGTTCAGCCATGCCGATGAGCTGGGCATGAACGCCCTGGCGACCACGGACCACGGGTTCGTCTTCGGTGCCTTCGATTTTTGGAACAAGGCACGGAACTCCGGCATCAAGCCGATCATCGGCGTGGAGGCCTACCTGACCCCGGGCACCGCCCGGCAGGACAAAACCCGCGTGAAGTGGGGCGGAGGCGGACGCGATGACGTGTCCGGTGCCGGTGCCTACACCCACATGACCATGTGGGCCGAGAGCACCGAAGGCATGCATAACCTGTTCCGCATGTCCTCGCTGGCGTCGCTGGAAGGCTACCTCTACAAGCCGCGCATGGACCGGGACCTGCTGCAGACCTACGGCAAGGGCCTGATCGCCACCACCGGCTGCCCGTCCGGCGAAGTGCAGACCAAGCTGCGCCTGGGCCTGTACAACGAAGCCAAGCAGGCGGCGTCGGACTTCCGGGACATCTTCGGCAAGGACAACTTCTTCTGCGAACTGATGGACCACGGCCTGGACATCGAACGCAGCGTGCAGGCTGACCTGATCAAGCTGGCCCGGGAACTGGACCTGCCGCTGGTGGCCACGAACGACCTCCATTACACCCATGCGGAGGACGCCAAGGCGCACGCGGCGCTGCTGTGCGTGCAGTCAGGTTCCACCCTCGCGGACCCAAAGCGCTTCAAGTTCGACGCCGATGAGTTCTACCTCAAGTCCCCGGCCGAGATGCGGGCCATGTTCCGCGACTACCCGGACGCCTGCGACAACACCCTGCTCATTGCCGAGCGCTGCGACGTCGAGTTCAACACCAAGGCAAGCTACATGCCGCGCTTCCCCTGCCCGCCGGGGGAGAACGAGGAATCCTGGTTCGTCAAGGAAGTCGAAACCGGCCTGCAGTACCGGTTCCCGAACGGTATTCCGGACGACGTGCGAAAACAGGCCGAGTACGAGATCGGCATCATCACCCAGATGGGCTTCCCGGGCTACTTCCTGGTGGTTGCCGACTTCATCAACTGGGCCAAGAACAACGGCATCCGCGTTGGCCCGGGCCGTGGATCCGGTGCCGGCTCCATGGTCGCCTATGCCATGCGCATCACCGACCTGAACCCGCTGGCACACGGACTGATCTTCGAACGGTTCCTCAACCCGGACCGTGTGTCCATGCCTGACTTCGACGTCGACTTCGATGATCGGCGCCGCTCCGAGGTGATCCACTACGTCACCGAGAAGTACGGCGCGGACCGTGTGTCAATGATCGTCACCTACGGCACCATCAAGGCCAAGCAGGCGCTGAAGGACTCCTCCCGCGTCATGGGCTACCCCTTCTCCGTCGGTGAGCGCCTCACCAAGGCGATGCCGCCGGACGTCATGGGCAAGGGCATCTCCCTGACCGACGTCCACAACAAGGAAGCCAAACGCTACGGCGAAGCCGAAGAGCTGCGCGAACTGCTGGCCACGGATCCGGATTCCCAGCGCGTCTTTGAAACCGCGATCGGCCTGGAAGGGCTGAAGCGCCAGTGGGGCGTCCACGCAGCCGGCGTCATCATGTCCTCGCACCCTCTGATCGACATCATTCCGATCATGAAGCGTGAGCAGGACGGCCAGATCATCACGCAGTTCGATTATCCGACCTGCGAAGGCCTCGGCCTGATCAAGATGGACTTCCTCGGCCTGCGGAACCTGACGATCATTTCCGACGCCATAGAGAACATCAAGCTCAACCAGGACGTCGACCTTGACCTCGAGCACCTGGAACTCGATGACAAGGCGTCCTACGACCTGCTGGCCAGCGGCGACACCCTGGGTGTGTTCCAGCTCGACGGCGGGCCCATGCGTTCGCTGCTGAAGCTGATGCGCCCGGACAACTTTGAAGACATCTCCGCTGTGATCGCCCTGTACCGTCCGGGCCCCATGGGTGCGAACTCGCACACCAACTACGCGCTGCGCAAGACCGGCGTCCAGGAAATCACGCCGATCCATCCTGAGCTGGAGGAACCGCTCAAGGAAATCCTGGATACCACCTACGGCCTGATCGTCTACCAGGAACAGGTTATGGCGATCGCCCAGAAGGTGGCCGGCTTCTCGCTTGGCCAGGCAGATATCCTCCGCCGTGCCATGGGCAAGAAGAAGAAGTCCGAACTGGACAAGCAGTACGCAGGCTTCCATCAAGGCATGGTGGACCGCGGCTACTCAGAAGCAGCCATCAAGGCGCTGTGGGACATCCTGCTGCCGTTCTCCGACTACGCCTTCAACAAGGCCCACTCCGCAGCATACGGACTGGTGTCCTACTGGACCGCGTACCTCAAGGCGCACTATCCCACCGAATACATGGCCGCCCTGCTCACCTCCGTTGGTGATGACAAGGACAAGCTGGCGATGTACCTGAACGAATGCCGCAAGATGGGCATCACCGTGCTGCCCCCGGACGTCAACGAGTCCTCCGTGAACTTCACCCCGGTGGGCAAGGACATCCGCTTTGGCATGGGTGCCATCCGCAACGTGGGCACCAACGTTGTCCAGGCGATGGTCAGTGCGCGCGAGGAGAAGGGCGCGTACACCAACTTCAAGGACTTCCTGATGAAGGTCCCTGCAGTGGTGTGCAACAAACGCACCATCGAGTCGCTGATCAAGGCCGGTGCCTTCGATTCAATGGGACACGCCCGCCGGCCGCTGGCGATGATCCACGAAGAAGCGATCGACTCGGTGGTGGTACTCAAGCGCAACGAAGCCGTTGGCCAGTTCGACCTCTTCGCCGGAATCGGAGACTCGGAACCCGAAGCTTCAATCAGCATCGACATTCCGGACCTGCCCGAGTGGGAGAAGAAGGACAAACTCTCCTTCGAGCGGGACATGCTGGGCCTGTACGTCTCGGACCACCCGCTGCAGGGCCTGGAAGGCATCCTCAGCCAGCACGCGGATTCCTCCATTACCTCGATTGTCAGCGAGGAAGGCCCGCCTGACGGCGCAATCGTGACGATCGCCGGCATGATCACCTCGCTGCAGCGGCGCATCGCGAAGAACAGCGGTAACGCCTACGCCCGCTGCGAGATCGAGGATCTTGCCGGTTCCATGGAGGTCATGTTCTTCGGCCAGGTCTACGGACCCATTGCCGCGGTGCTGGCAGAGGACCTGATCGTCGGCCGCCCCCGGCCCCCCCCCCCCCCCCCCCCCCGCCGCGGCGCGCCGCGCCCCCCCCCCCCCCCTTCTTCGCTGCCAGGCGGGGGTGCCTGGCAGTGTCTTGCTTAAGTCTTGATGTTCTTCAGGGCCTTGCCGGCCCTTGCTGCTTCCCTAGGAAGCCCGGCGCGCCCTTGCGGCACGGCGCTTAAGCGCACGGCGCTCGTCTTCGCTCATGCCGCCCCAGACACCGGCGTCCTGACCGGTTTCGATTGCCCACTGAAGGCAGGTATCGATGACCGGGCACCGGCGGCAAACGCTCTTGGCCTCTTCAATCTGAAGAAGAGCCGGGCCGGTGTTCCCAACGGGGAAGAACAGCTCCGGATCCTTGTCCAGACATGCTGCGCGGCTCCGCCAATCCATGCTAATCACTATCTCCTCTGAAAAGTTGACTCCGCTTGTTTGTGAAAACATTCACGAGCAACCACAAACTAAAGGGGCCGGTTTCGGCCCCTGATCCCCTCTACTAGGGTGTCACGCGTTGGAAACGCAAACAAGGGTTAACAAGCTGTTAATCTGCCGGAAATGATGAGTGATGCGTCACAAAGGCCCGTGGCCTCGGTCCTCTAGGATCCCTAACCGGTCGCTGCTCCTCGACTATGTCCGGTATTGTGCCAGTGTGTCAAGACCCCAAAATTCCCCTGCTCCGTCAGCGCGCCCGGGAACAGTTGCAGTGATTTCAGCCGTTTTGGTCTTCGAGGCACTGGCCCTCCTGGGGGTCGCAGGCTGGTACGTGTACAACCTGATCAACTCGACACCCACCTCCATGGGAGGCGCGGTTTTCAGTCTTTTCCTGATCGTCCTCGTGGCCGTATGGCTGCTGGTGGTGGGGCACTTCTTCTTCCGGGGCATGCGCTGGACGCGCGCCGCGGCCCTGGTGTGGCAGCTGTTTATGATCGTCATCGCTGTGCCGACCCTGCAGGGTGGCGTGCTGCTGGTGGGCCTTGTCCTGCTGCTTCCCGCCGCCGCCGTGATTCTGCTGGTTTTCACAAAGCCCGTCATCGCCTGGACCTCGCACACCAGCGGAGAGCCGAAGACCTTCTAGGGTCCCTGCACTTCCGGGGCGGCCTGGGCGAACTGGACTTCCACCGCCCGTCCTCCGTCAAAGATGTAGCCCCTTCCTGCCCGGGGCGCGCCGTCGAGTTCCAGCCTCACGCCGAAAAACTCCCCGTCCGCAGGCTGGGCCGGTGCCAGCAGCACGCCGTGGCGGGCTGGTCCGGAGCGCCCGGCCAGCGGCAGCCGCGACGCCAGGCTGAAGGACGGTGCCGCTGAGAGCACCAGCCGTGCGCCGCGGTCAGCAAGCCGGGACAGAAGCTGCTGCTGCTCTGCCGGCAGCCGGTCGGCATCATCGGCAAGGACGAGCCAGTCCCGGAGGCTGCCCGCCGCGGGCAGAACCGTGGTGTCCGCGAGCCCGGTCCCATCGCCGGCATCCGCCCGGAAGACTTTTCCGGCCGTTGCTGCTGCCGCAAACGTCGCCAGGAGAGATGTCCGTCCGGACTGCGGTGGCCCCAGGACCAGGAACACCGACCCTGGCGGCACCTGCGCCTGAATGGTCTCCAGCTCATCCCCGCCCAGCCCGAGCGGGAAACTGTCCGGCCCTGCCGGGGGCAGCAGGTCCCGGTACCCGACGTATGGGGGAAGAGTTTCAATCCGCCGGGGACGGGCTGCGCCCCGGGGGAGGGGTTCCGGTTCATCCGCTTCGAACTGCCGGAGGCACTGGGCAGTAGTCCCGGACCCCTGGCCAGCTCCCGGGGCAAGAGTGCCCTGCACGAACGCGCGGCCAGGCAGCGGCTGCAGTTCCGGCATGCGGGGCCAGGCCAGCAGGGCGTCTTCGGGCAGGCCGGCAGGAAACCACAGCCGGTTGGGAAACAACGGGAAGAACCGGGCGGAAGCGAGTTCACGGACACCGGTCATCAGCAGGCAGATGTCCGCTGCAGCTCCGTCCCGGGCCAGCCCCAGCAGCAGGTCTTCGGCCCCCGCGAAGCGGCCTGAACGGAATGCCTCCTGCCATCTTCCCCAGCCGGAGACCAGTACGGTGATGCCGGGATTTTCCTGCCTGCTGCCGGTTCCGCCGGTGAGCCGGGCCAGCAGCAGGCCGGACAGTACGGTGAGGACCCGGGCAGCGCGGCCGGTCTCGTGGGGCAGTACACAGGCCCCCGTTTGCGCCCGTTCCGCTGTCCAGCCGAACGTGCCGTCGCCGTCGAGCACGTAGAGGTGCCTCGCCGGAAGGAACGCCGCTTGCTGCCGGGCCAGCACGGATGCCACGGCCTGGGGTCCGGCTTGGGGCAGCCCAAGCAAGGCCAGATGGGAATGCTGCCGGGGATCCCAGTCCAGCCAGTCCTGGGCCTGGTCTTCCGGTCGGTCTGCGAGTCCAACCCGCAGCGATCCGCGCGGCGGGTCAGGGCGGGAACTCAGGTCTTCCGGCAGCGGCGGCTGGACGGGGGCCGGTGGACGGCTGGGAAATCCGGCCTCAGCAGCGGCCGTTCGGACCGCTTCAGTGACCCGGTCCAGACCCGGCCCCGGTGCGGACCCCGAGCCGGTCAGCCGAGCAGGCGCTGCCAAAAACTCCGCAAGCGTCTGCACAGCAGGGGCAGGGATTTGTCCTCCGTCGGCGGTTGAAGCGGACTGGAACGTCACCGGCGGCTCTCCGGGCAGACGCAGGACCGCCATTCCGGGAGCGGATGCGGGGAAGGACGCGGCGTCGTCACAGCCGACCACTTCGCGGGAGTCAACCGCGGACTGCACCCGCAGGCACAGGCACGCGGACACATTTGCGCGGATGTCGGCCGTGACGGCGCCTTGGGGACGCTGGGTGGCCATCACCAGGTGAAGGCCCAGCGATCGGCCAAGGGCTGCGATCCGCATGAGCTCCTCCACAGCATTGGGAACTGAGTCCGCCAGCATCCGGAATTCGTCCACAACAACGGCGAGCCGGGGGAGCCGTACCGTCGATGTCCGGGCATTGAAGGTCTCCAGGTCACCTGCCTGCTCCTGTGCGAGCAAAGTTTCCCTGCGCCGGAGTTCTGCCCGGAGCGAGGTCAGTGCCCGGGCCACGTTCTCCCGGGACAGGTCGGTGAGGAAACCTGCAGTGTGGGGCAGTTCCGCCAGCGGCGCCAGCCCGGAACCGCCCTTGAAATCGATCAGCAGAAAGTTCAGGGCTGTGGGCGGCAACTGGCAGGCAAGAGCTGCAACAAGGGTCCGAAGCAGTTCTGACTTGCCGGATCCGGTGGTTCCCGCAACCAGCACATGCGGTCCGTCCGCCACAAGATCCAGGAAGACCGGTTTACCGGCTGTGGAACCGATGACGGCACGAAACAGCAGGTCACGCTGCCATGCTGCCAGGATGGCGGCCGAGTCCGGGGAAGGTGCGTAAGACGGGGCGGCAGGTTCCGGCGCCGCCAAGGAGGCCAGCCGAACGGCTGTCCGGTGGAACGCGGAGGCACCAACCAGGTCCGGGGCGAAGGACTGGATTCCACGCGGCCCTGACAGCTTTGGGCTTCCCGGACCCAGTGAAATCCGAACTGCTTCCCGGCCGCCGCAAGGGGAGCCTGTGCCCTGCCGGTCCCCACTGTCCTCACCGATGATCAAGCAGGCAAGCGCGCGAACCTGCTCCGGAAGGGACCTCAGTATCCGCACCGCGGGAGCGGCTATGCCCGGCGGCGCAAACACCAGCAGCGCCGGTACACGGCCAGCGGGGGCAAGTTCCACCAGCGCGGAGGACGCTGCCGCCTCGTCGGCGGTTGGCAGGAGCAGGACTCCTGGGAGGAAACGGGCGTCGGCAGCGAGGCCGCTCCCGTCCCCGCCCAGCAGAACGACTGCCGGCTGGTCCGCGGGGGCACGGCTGCCCAGCTGCAGAAGCATTGAGCGGAACAGTCCCAAGACATCAGCGTCCGGGCCGGAGACGGCCACGGTTGCTCCCGGGCAGGCCTCGAGGGTCAGCGGAACATGATCGAGCAGGGGCGGCTGCCAGTTCTCAGCCGGTTTGCGCACGGTCAGGTTTGCGGACAGCGTTCCTGAGCCGAGCCGCAGGTGAACTGCGCCGGCGCCCGCTTTTCCGCCCGCATCCGGGTTAGCCGGGACAGAGGTCCTGGCCCGGTCCGGTGCCCGGAGGGAGCCGCAGACATCCAGGGCTGCCAGAGCATAGTCACCCGGGGCTGGGTACAGCGCGAGCCGGCGGCGGCGGTCCGCCTCTGCTGCCGAAGCTACGGCCCGCCGGAACACACGCCTGCGCCTGCGGAAAGCCAGCAGTCCCGCGGCTGCGGTGATGGCACCCAGCCCCGAAAACGCCAGGAAGAACCACATGCCTGTGCCGGCAGCCAGGAGAATGCACAGTCCGAGCGGGAGGAACGCGCCTGCGAGGGCGGCTGCGCCCATGGGGCGGGGAGGGGAAGCCGCAACCGTCAGCGGCTCCTGCATCTCCCCGTTCGCGCTGTTCCGGGGAAACGGACCGGAACCCGCCACCCTGACCTGGAACGAACTGTCTCCAATGCGCACCAGAGAGGAGGTAGTCAGCGTGGCCCGGCGGACCTGGGTTCCATCCACCCATGTGCCGTTCCCGGAGCCGCAGTCCTTAATAACCACACCCTTGGACGTGACGTCGAGTTCGGCGTGGACCCGGGACATGGCCGGGTCAGCCACCAGGATTAGTCTGCATCCCGTGGATGGCCCGGTGGGATCCGGGCCCGGCCGGCCGAGTCTGTACCGGCCCGGGACAAGTTCCTCGACGCGCCCGGCGTCGGGACCGGTTTGAATCACCAGCAGCAGACCCGGAATACGCGCCCGGGGCGGATCCGGCGGCCGGACGGAGGCGGGAGTAAACAGGGCACCCGAGGGGAGTTCCCGCAGGCCCGGATCGAGGCGGGAGACCGGCAGCGGCCCGGCGAATGCGTCCGGGCACAAGAAGCGGTCCGCAAGGATGGCAGCCAGGTCCGGTCCAGTCAGCGAAGCTGTGGGGTTGATCACCAGCGGCACAGGGCCGCAGGAGGGTCCGGCTGACAGCGGGGACGTCCGGGGAACCGGGAACACTGCAGCGTGGATCACCAAAAGGGGTACCTCCCGGGTTGGATCTACCTGAAAAAAGTTCACGGTAACGGTGCGGAGAACTCTCCGGTTGTGCCGGCCTGAAGCTGGGGATAACTCGACGCGGCACGGCGGCACGCCTCACGGCTGATAAAAAACGAGCAGGTAGACTGCCTCCGGGGGAGAACATCCCAGCTATTTGAAAGGTCCGTGTGTCCCAGGAAATCCTTGTCGCGCGGCACCCTGCCGAGGCGGGCCGGCCTGCAAAGCCGGGGTTCCGGCCCGAAGTTCAGGGACTCCGTGCGCTCGCCGTCCTTATGGTGGTGACCTACCACATTTGGTTCGGTCGCGTATCAGGCGGCGTCGACATCTTCCTGCTGGTTTCTGCCTTCCTGCTGACACTTTCATTCGTCCGCAAGCTTGAAGCAGGCAGGACGCTGGATCTGGGCAGGTACTGGCTGCACATGTTCAAACGGCTGCTGCCCGCCGTCGTCGTGGTTCTGCTGGGCATCCTTGCCGCTACTGCTTTGTTCGTCCCACGCTCGCGCTGGCCCGAAATCCTGTCCCAGGTCTGGTCTTCCCTCTTCTACTTCCAAAACTGGGCCCTCGCCGCCAACTCGGTGGATTACTACGCCACCGACCAAAGCATCGCAAGCCCGCTGCAGCACTTCTGGTCCTTGTCCGTGCAGGGCCAGGTCTTCATTCTCTGGCCGCTGCTTTTCGCGCTGGCGGCGGTTATCGCCAAAGCTGCGAAGGTCCGGGTGCGCAGAGCAGTGCTGCTTGTGTTCGGCACAGTCTTCGCGCTGTCTCTGACGTTCTCGATTTACGAAACGTACACAAACCAGGTCCATGCCTACTTCGATACGAGGACCCGTCTCTGGGAATTCGCCTTCGGAACCCTTCTTGTCCTGGTGCTGCCCTATTTGAAGCTGTCCCGTCCCGTCCGCATTGCGGCAGGCTGGATAGGCCTGGCCGCCATGCTTTCCGGTGGATTCATCCTTGATGTGCAGGGACAGTTCCCCGGTTTCGTTGCCCTTTGGCCGCTGATGGCCGCAGCCTTGGTGATCGTGGCCGGGCAGACGGACAGCCCCTACGGTGCCGACCGTTTCCTTACCTGGAAGCCGTTGATCCGGCTGGGAGATATGTCCTACGCCCTGTATCTGTGGCACTGGCCCGTC
Source organism: Arthrobacter sp. 3Tela_A (assembly GCF_049311025.1). Lineage (NCBI taxonomy): Bacteria > Bacillati > Actinomycetota > Actinomycetes > Micrococcales > Micrococcaceae > Arthrobacter > Arthrobacter sp. 3Tela_A. The sequence continues at coordinate 6,131 of NZ_JAXIOM010000006.1, read as the reverse complement.
CTCGTCATTTTCCTGATCTGGCGCGGCCGTGAAGAGGTGGGGCCGGTTGGGGGCACTGCCATCATCGCGCTGTCCCTTGTTCTGGCGTACCTCACCACCAAATTCGTGGAGCGGCCGCTGCGTTCGATGCAGTGGGCGGAGAAGAAGAAGCGGCGGGCAGCCGTGGTGATTGCGCTCTGCGTGACCCTGGTGGCGGTACCGGTAGCGGGGTGGCAGCAGCTGCTCCGTTACGAGGCCCGGCAGGCCGAGGCAGAAGCCGTGCGCAACAACCCCGGCGCCCGCATCCTGCAGTCAGGTTACGCGGACCAGAGAGATCCGGACGCACCTGTCCTGCCACTGCTGAGCGCTCTGGATAAGGAATGGGGAGTCCTCGACGGCGACTGCAACGGGTTCGCAGACGCACCGAGGCTAACCCTCCTTAGCGACGGCTGCATGGGCACCGCGGGCGAGGATTACTCCAAGACACTGCTGGTGATCGGCGACTCCCATGCCCAGCAATGGCTTGGGTCCATCCGGCCGATGGCCGAGGAACGGAATTACCGGGTGATCGCACTACTCAAGGGAGGCTGCCGCTTCGGCGCACCCACCGACGAGCAGCGGCCCGAGTGCCGGGATTTTAACAAAGCGGCCCTGGACTACGCGCTGGAACTGAAGCCGGATGCAGTCTTGGCGGTGGGGACGTCAGCGCAGCCGGCCGATGCGGCCGACACTGTTGTTCCCGGGCTGCCTGAAGCGGCGATGCAGCTGGCTGACGAAGGCATTCCGGTTATCGGCATCAGGGACAATCCGCGGTTCGAATTCAATGTCCTTCAATGCACAGAGGCCTACGGAATCGAGTCTGTCGAATGCATGGCTCCGGTGGAGAGCAAACTCGCAAACGGGGATCGAATGGCTGCGGCCTTTGACGCCATGCAGGGACTAGCCTTGCTCGATATGACTGATCTCGTCTGTCCGGACGGTCTCTGTGTACCGGTTGTTGGAAGTGTCCGCGTGTACCTGGATGACAATCATCTGACCGCGTCGTACGCGGAATCCATGAGCACGGAATTCGACCGGCGCTTTCATGAGCTGGTGCACTGGTAGCAACGCTGACGACCCCTTCGAATGTGTGCGGGTACAAATGTCAGATAACCTAGACCGTCGGGTGTGTGCCGCAGGGCTGCCCGGGAACTAACAGGAGAGACAAGTGAACGTTGACCTCGTCGTCGTAGGGTCAGGCTTCTTCGGCCTCACCGTTGCCGAACGCGCTGCTAAGGAACTGGGACTGAAGGTTGCCGTTCTGGACCGGCGCCACCATATAGGCGGCAACGCCTACAGTGAGAACGAAGCCCAGACCGGAATCGAGGTTCACCGGTACGGTGCCCACCTCTTCCACACCTCCAACGAGCGGGTCTGGAACTACGTGAACGAGTTCACTCAGTTCACCAACTACGTGCACAAGGTCTACACCAGCCACAAGGGCGAGGTGTACCCCATGCCGATCAACCTGGGCACAATCAACCAGTTCTTCCGTTCGTCCATGGGCCCTGCCGAGGCAAAGGCCCTCATTCAGGAGCAGGCCGGCGAACTGGCCGGAACCGACCCGCAGAACCTCAATGACAAGGGCATCCAGCTGATTGGCCGTCCCCTCTACGAAGCGTTCATCAAGTACTACACAGGCAAGCAGTGGCAGACGGATCCGAAGAACCTGCCCGCCGAGATCATCTCCCGCCTCCCGGTCCGCTACACCTATGACAACCGGTACTTCAATGACAAGTACGAGGGTCTGCCCGTTGACGGCTACACCGCGTGGATCGAGCGGATGGCGGATCACCCGAACATCCAGGTCCACCTCAAGACGGACTTCTTTGACGAAGGGCACGAGTTCTCCCGTGCCACCACGCTGGGCCAGGTGCCGGTTGTCTACACTGGCCCCGTTGACCGGTACTTCGACTACGCCGAAGGCGACCTCTCCTGGCGCACGATCGACCTCGAGGAAGAGGTCCTTCCGATCGAGGACTTCCAGGGAACCCCGGTCATGAACTATCCGGACGAGGATGTTCCGTACACCCGCATCCATGAGTTCCGTCACTTCCACCCGGAGCGGGACTACACCAAGGACGCCACAGTCATCATGCGTGAGTTCTCACGCTTCGCTGAAAAGGGCGACGAGCCGTACTACCCGGTTAACACCGCGGAGGACCGCGCCAAGCTGCTGGCCTACCGCGACCTCGCAAAGGGCGAAAAGGATGTCCTCTTCGGCGGGCGTCTTGGCACGTACAAGTACCTGGACATGCACATGGCGATCGGTTCGGCCCTGTCCATGTACGACAATAAGATCAAGCCCCACTTCACTGGGGGAGCAAAGCTGGAAAGCGGAGGAGTCGACGCGTGAGCACGGTAGCGCAGAACGAAATCGACCGGGATGTAACTTCGGTGGATACAGACTGGCAAACAGTGCACCGCGTGGTTCTCCCGACCGACGGGGATATGGACACGCTGCCGCTGTACGTCGACTTCAACTCGGCACAGCGGGTCATCGACGACCGCTCCCGCACCTCCCGCACCGGCGCGTCAGCCGGCGCGGTGATTGGGCAGACGGCCAACCAGCGTTCCGACTTCATCGTGGGGCGCCGCCAAGTCCGCCTTCCGGAATACAACCGGGTTTCCTTCGGAACCTACTTCAATGCGTTCCCCGCGAGTTACTGGCGGGCACACACGGACGTTGAACAGGTTCGACTGTCCGTGGAGGTCGACGCCGAGGCCACGGTCATCGTTTACCGGTCTTCGCCCCGTGGCACCTCCAACCGTGTGGAAAGCCTGCACACTGACGCAGGCGGAGTGCTGACTATCGACCTCCCGCTCAAGCAGTTTGGCGATGGCGGCTGGTATTGGTTCGACCTCGTTTCGCACGGTAAGGGTGTCACGCTGGTGAAGGCCGAGTGGGCCGTCCCGACACCGGAAAACTTTGTCCCCGGCACCGTTTCCATTGCCGTCACGACCTTTAACAGGCCAGACTTCTGCGTTAGGCATCTGACGACCTTCGCCGAATCTCCGGACCTGCTCGAGGTCCTGGACCGCCTCATCATCACCGACCAGGGCAACAAGCGGGTGCGGGACGAGGAAGGCTTTGAAAAGGCCGCTGCCGTCCTGGGCACGAAGTTCAAGCTTGTTGAGCAGGGCAACCTGGGCGGTTCGGGCGGATTCGCGCGTGGGATGTTCGAGACGGTCAATGAAGGCGAAAGTGACTACTGCCTTCTGCTCGACGACGACGTGATGGTTGAGACGGAGGGCGTCCTGCGGGCAGTCCAGTTCGCCGACTTCACCCGGACTCCGACCATCGTCGGTGGGCATATGTTCAATCTCTACGAGCGTTCCGTCCTCCACACCTTCGGCGAGAGCATCAACGAGTGGCGTTTCTATTGGGGACCGAACCAGGAAACCAAGGAAGCTCACGACTTCTCGGCAAGCAACCTGAGGACGACGCCGTGGATGCACCGGCGCGTGGACGTGGACTTCAACGGCTGGTGGATGTGCCTCATCCCGACCAAGATCATCCGCGAGATCGGTCTTGCGCTGCCGGTGTTCATCAAGTGGGACGATGCCGAATTCGGTATCCGCGCGAAGCGGCAGGGCTACAAGACTGTTTCGCTTCCCGGTGCCGCCGTGTGGCATATGCCCTGGACTGAAAAAGACGACACCATCGACTGGCAGGCCTACTTCCACCAGCGCAACCGCTGGATCGCGGCGATGATTTACTCGCCGTACAAAAAGGGTGGAAACCTGATGAAGGAGAGCTTCGCCGTCGACGTACGCCACCTGCTTTCCATGCAGTACTCGGCGGTGGAGCTCAGGCTCGAGGGTCTTGAAGATGTCCTCAAGGGGCCGGGCCATTTGCACGAAACCATCAAGACCAAACTTCCCGAAATCCGTAAGCGCCGGGCTGAGTTTACCGACGCCAAGGTCAGCACGGATGTAGGGGCCTTCCCTCCGGTCCGTCGTGTGCGCCCTCCGAAGCGGGGAATTCAGCCCGTCGCGCCTCAGAACATGCGGACTGCCTTCGCAAAGGCCGTCACAGGTGCCATTCGGCAGGTTGTTCCGGTACGAGGCAACGCACTGGAGAACCCGGAAGCCATTGTGCCCGCGATGGATGCACGGTGGTGGAGGCTTTCCCAGCTGGATTCCGCGCTGGTGTCATCAGCAGACGGAACCGGCGCGTCCTGGTACCAGCGGGACAACGCGAAGTTCCGTGAAATGATTGCGCGGAGTCTGAAGCTGCATAAGGAGCTGCTGCTCAACTGGGACAGCCTGTCTGAGCAATACCGCGCCGAACTTCCCAACTTCACGTCCCCTGAGGCCTGGAAAGAGACGTTCGCAGCCATGTCTTCCGACGGTTCGCTTGTCTCCGAACCTTCGAAGGACGCGAATGACCCTGCGGGGAAGTAGTGGGCTTTAGCGCCACCGACGGCGGCGACCCGTCGCAGAAGCTGACTACGCCCGGGGCCGGGGCAGGTCTCAGGGATGTGCTGAAGTCGCGGTTCCTCCTTAAACTCCTCGTCGCCAAGGAGCTAAAGGTCCGGTACCGCGGATCAATCCTTGGGCTGCTGTGGTCCTATGTGAAGCCCGGTGTACAGTTCATCGTCTTCTACATAGCCCTCGGTATTTTCCTTGGTCTTGAACGGAGCCCCGGCCGTCCTGATGGGTTGCCGAACTATGCCATCTACCTGTTCTCAGGCATCGTGCTGATCAACTTCTTCACGGAGGCACTGGGGAACGCTTCCCGCTCGATTGTGGGAAATGGCGGCCTGATCAAGAAAATCTATCTTCCGCGCCAGCTCTTTCCGGTGGCATCGGTCTGGGTCTCGGGTGTGCACTTCGTCCCGCAGATTGTGATCCTGTTGGCGGCCTGCCTGTTCAATGGCTGGCGGCCGGGTGTCCTTCAGCTGGCAGCGGCGGTAGCCGGGTTCCTGATCGTGGGACTGCTGGCCACCGGCCTCGGGCTGCTGTTCGGGGCCGTGAACGTGTACTTCCGGGACGCTGAGAACCTCGTGGATATGCTGCTGATGATCGCCACCTGGGCTTCACCGGTCCTTTATTCGTGGATGATGGTGCGCGACAAGCTCGGCCAGACGTTCTTTTACTTCTACCAGCTGAATCCCATCACGGTGGGGGTCGAAACATTCCACTACGCATTCTGGCTGCCCACGACGGATGGAGCAGAGGCTATTCCTCCACACTTGCTTTCGTTGTGGATTCCCGTTGGTTTGGCTATTTCGGGGCTGATCCTGCTCATCGGACAGCTCGTCTTCCGCCGCCTTGAAGGCCGTTTCGCTCAGGAGCTCTGACCCGTGGCCACTGCCATTGAAGTACGCAATATCAGCAAGAGGTTCGTCCTGCGCCATACACGCTCGATGAAGGAAGCCTTCGTGTGGCTGGTCAAAGGCCGCAAAGGCGACCTCAGCGAAAAGTTTGATGCCCTCAAGGACGTGTCCCTGACTGTTGAACAGGGTGAGACCGTGGCGCTGCTGGGCCTGAACGGTTCTGGGAAGTCAACGCTGCTCAAGCACATTTCCGGTGTCATGCGCCCCGACGACGGCAGCGTGGGTACGCGGGGGCGTGTCGCCGGGCTGATCGAGGTCGGCGCTGGATTCCACCATGACCTCAGCGGCCGGGACAACGTCTACCTGAACGGTGCCATCCTGGGGATGACCGAGGAAGAGATCAACGAGAAGTTTGATTCGATTGTCGAATTCTCGGAGATCGGCCAGTTCATAGACACCGAGGTGAAGTTCTACTCCTCGGGGATGTACCTGCGTCTCGCCTTTTCCGTGGCTGTCCACACGGATCCTGAGGTGTTTCTGGTGGACGAAATCCTTGCCGTGGGCGATGAGCCGTTCCAGAAGAAGTGCATCGACAAGATCAAGGAACTGGCTGGTGAAGGTAAGACGCTCGTAGTCGTAAGCCACGACCTGGATCTGGTTGCGCGTATCTGTGAGCGTGGCGTCCTGCTGGAACACGGCAGGATCATCATGGACGCCCCGGTGCAGGACGTCGTCGACCGCCTGCGCGGCGTCGCCTGAGCGGCTCGCTGAAAGCACAGGCACAACCGGACCAAGACAAAGAGCGGGGGGCCCCCCCCCCCCCGGGGGGGG